>JARRKK010000055.1:16551-18407 GCA_037388105.1 Ignavibacteriaceae bacterium
CAATGATAAAGGATTCAATAAAGAAAACATATGGTGCTAAGGGTGAGAAAATAGTTCAAATGAACTTTAATGCAGTTGATCAAACGCTTGCTCATTTGCACGAAGTAAAAGTGCAGAATGAAGTAACAAGTAAAAAACAAATTGAATCTCTGATACCCGATGATGCTCCTGAATTTATAAAAGAAGTAACAGGTAGAATAATTGCCGGAGAAGGTGATCTGATTCCAGTTAGTAAATTTCCAGTAGATGGAACTTATCCACTAGGAACTACAAAATGGGAGAAGCGTAATATCGCCTTAAAGGTTCCTGTTTGGGATAAAGTTACTTGTATTCAATGTAATAAGTGCGTAAATGTTTGCCCGCATGCAACAATCCGTGCAAAATTATACGACCAAAAAGAACTTAAAAATGCACCTGAAACATTTAAGGCAACGAAATATAGGGCTAAAGATTACGGTGAAGGTTTGTACTATTCGTTGCAGGTAGCTGTTGAAGATTGTACAGGTTGTGGTATATGCGTCGATGTATGTCCCGCTAAGAACAAACAGGAAACACGTCTGAAAGCTATAAATATGGAAGATCAGCTTCCTCTAAGAGAGAAGGAAAGAGCAAACTGGGATTTCTTTCTCAATCTACCTGAGTTAGATAGAACAAAGGTTAATGTTACAAAAGTTAAAGATTCTCAATTCCTCGAGCCGTTGTTCGAATTTTCCGGTGCTTGCTCAGGATGTGGTGAGACACCTTATGTTAAGCTGGTAAGTCAGCTTTTCGGAGATAGAGCAATCATTGCTAATGCAACAGGATGTTCATCTATTTATGGTGGAAATTTGCCAACAACTCCATGGGCTGCGAATAAAGAGGGAAGAGGGCCTGTATGGTCAAATTCACTGTTTGAAGATAATGCTGAGTTCGGATTTGGTTACAGACTTGCAATAGACAAGCATAATGAACAAGCAATCGAACTTCTGAAAAAACTATCTTCGGATATTGGAACCGGATTAGTTGATGATATTATTAGTGCTGATCAAAAAGATGAAGCTGGAATTTATGAGCAGAGAGAAAGAATAAATTTATTAAACAAAAAGCTTAACGATCTCCTTAATGCAGGTAGTAACGGTAATACTGAAATTATAAAAAATCTCCTCAGCTTGTCTGACTATCTTACAAAAAAATCAGTTTGGATAATGGGCGGCGATGGCTGGGCGTATGATATTGGATACGGTGGGTTAGATCACGTAATCGCAGCCGGGAAAAATGTGAATATACTAGTATTGGACACAGAAGTATATTCAAACACTGGCGGACAGATGTCTAAGGCAACACCAAGAGCAGCAGTTGCAAAATTTGCTGCGGCCGGCAAACCGGGAAGAAAAAAGGATTTGGGTCTGATGGCAATGGCTTATGGTAATGTTTATGTGGCTAAAGTTGCAATGGGTGCAAACGATACTCAAACTCTGCGGGCTTTCCTCGAAGCAGAAGCATATGATGGTCCGTCGATAATAATTGCATACAGCCATTGTATTGCTCACGGAATAAATATGGAAAAAGGAATGGAAAACCAGAAAGCGGCTGTGGATACTGGTTATTGGCAGTTATACAGGTATAATCCAGGTCTGATAAAGGAAGGAAAAAACCCATTTAAACTAGAATCGAAAGGATTAAAGATATCTTTTAAAGACTATGCCTACATGGAAACAAGATATAAAATGCTTACAAAATCTCATCCTGAAAGAGCATCCCGGTTGATAAAAGAAGCACAACAGGATGTAGTAGAAAAGTGGCAGGAATATGAAAGACTTGTTGATGTTTATGCGCCAAATGAAAAGGATGAAGAAGTAAAAAAAGAAACAAAAAAA
>JARRKK010000056.1:0-10037 GCA_037388105.1 Ignavibacteriaceae bacterium
CAAACCGTTAATGTGTCAACACTTGTTAAAAGAATAGAAACTGCTAAGGAATTGAAAAGCGCCGATACAGTAAAGGTTGTATTCAATTACCAAAATTACGCATTATACTTTTCCCGTTCTCCCATTCCTTATGTACGTGATGCAATATCAGCAAAAAATGTAATCAGTGAGAATGAAATTTTTAAACATATTGGTCTATACGTATATCGCAGAGAATCCTTACTAAAATTTGCAAAACTTAAACCAACCGATCTTGAAATGACAGAGAAATTAGAACAGTTAAGAATGCTGGAGAACGGTATAAAAATTAAAGTGGTTGTTACTGAGTTTGAAACAATTGGAGTTGATACTCCGGAAGATTTGAAGCGAGCGAGAAATTATTATACCTGGATTCAATCTAGAAAGAATGAAAATACCTAAAAAAATAAATTTAGCAAACCTTCCAACGCCAATAGAGCTGATAAGTTTTAGGAATAAAAAGTTTTTAATTAAAAGAGATGATTATACCGGTATAGATTTTTCTGGCAATAAAATTAGGAAGCTTGAATATCTTCTGTACCAGGCGAAACAGAACAGAGCAAAAATAATTTTTACCTGTGGTGCAACTCAATCTAATCATTGCAGGGCAACTGTTGCTGCGGCCGCAAGGATTGGTATCAGAACCAAACTTTTCCTTTGGGGCAACGATTCAAATACTGCAGATGGAAATTTATTTCTTAGTAAGATCTATGGTGCCGATATATCTTACTTGAATAAGATTAACTACATGAATGTAAACGAAATTATGGCAGAAGAGGCTTATCAACATATTAACAAAGGAAAGAAAGTCTATATCATTCCTGAAGGTGGATCAACTGTGCTGGGGATTTGGGGATACATTTCGATTATTAATGAATTAAAGAAGCAAATAGATTTAAACAGAGTTAAAGGTATTCTCTGTGCTTCAGGAACTGGTGGAACTGCAGCTGGATTACTCGTGGGTGCAGCAATCAATAAAATTAATTTAAATGTATATGCTGTAAATGTTCTTTACTCAAAACATAAACTGCAAAAGAAAATAATGAATCTTGCAGAGGGTGTAAAACGGCATTATGACTTGAACTTTAAAGTAGATGATTCTAAGCTTGAAATCATCGATGGATATTCAAAAGAGGGGTATAAAAATATCAGTGCTGATAAATTGAAATTAATAAATAATGCAGCGGCAAAAACAGGAATATTATTCGATCCGGCATATACCGGTAAAGCCTTTTATGCGTTCATCAATAAGTTTCTTTCAAAAGGTGAAGGCAGGAAAATTATTTTCTTGCACACGGGTGGATTGTTTGGGGCTTTTGCTAAAAGAAAAAAATATATGCAAAATCTACTATAATCTGCTTACCCAAAAATAATGTTGTATCTATGATATTCTTTGCCTTAGTAATTTTTTACTACTATTTTTAGTTGTATGGAATGTATTTTCTGTAATATTATTAATCATAATGCTGAAGCTGAAATAGTTTTTGAGGATGATAATATTATTGCGTTTCTCGACATCCAACCCATAAACTTCGGACACACACTAATAGTACCAAAAAAGCATTATGATAATTTCTTAACTTTACCTTCCGCTGAGTTGACTAAAATAACTATTGCAACTCAGTATATTGCTGGTGCGGTTAAAAGAAGTTTGAATGCAGATGGCTTCAATGTAATAACAAATAACGGTGATTCTGCAGGACAGACAGTATATCATTTTCACTTTCACATTATTCCTCGGTTTGACGAGGATTTTAATTTTAAACCAAGATTAAAAAATTACAGCGCCGGTGGCATGAAAGACTATGCTGATAAAATCCGCTCTGCTGTCTTAAAGTATAAGGATATATATAATGAGCAAAAAAATTAGAGTTTTGGTTGCGAAAGCTGGATTAGATGGTCATGACCGAGGAGCCAAAGTGATAGCCGCCGCACTAAGAGATGCCGGAATGGAAGTGATTTATACTGGACTAAGACAGACACCTGAAATGATTGTCGAAGCTGCAATACAAGAGGATGTTGACGTCATCGGCATAAGTATTCTTTCTGGAGCACACATGACAATCTTACCAAAGTTAAAAAAACTAATGGACGATAAAGGATTGAATGACGTACTACTGACGGGAGGAGGTATAATACCCAAAGAAGATATTGACGATTTAAAAGAACTTGGAATAGGTGAATTATATACTCCCGGGGCAACTACAACGGCCATAGCAAGTTATATTAAGGATTGGATAGAAAAAAACCCGCGAACCTGACATTGTTTGATTTATTCATTTCTATTGACGAATTTTTAGGATTGTGATCTATCAATAAGACTTTTATTCCCAATACATTTATGTTTCCCACAAAAATTTATTTCCAAACACTTTGTTACACAAATGATCTACATATTCAGCGTTAATTTCGATTAACTTCTTTCATTATCACTTTAAACATACATTAAACAGTAACATTATTATCTGCAAGTATTATTCACTTTTATGCCGAACATTACACTGTACCCAAATTCCTTCTCATTAGCGCTGTTCAACAATTTAATTTAATAATGGTTAGAGTTCGGAAAATCATTTGGGATTCGCCATATAATTGCACCAACATTATCCCGATTTTTATCAAAATTCAAAATTAATCTAGATTTTCTATTAGGATAAACACCCACTTTGTCTACGAATGGTGAAATAATCCAATTAAACAAAATCTTTTCACCGGGTCAATAAATTTCTCAACTGGCAGGGTGGCTAACAATAATTGGATTATCAGTATCAACGTTCGTAGGTGATAATAACGATTAACTAGAACCATCAGTTGGTATGGTGTATCCAACTAATATGAGTAAGGATACTATGAAAGAAAAAATAAAAATATTTTTAGTTTGCATTCTCTCAATAATAAAATATTACACAATAACGAATAATAAACAGCATTCTTGGTTGAAAATCGAATCTAAAAGTGAATTTTTTATTCTTTTCAACAATTATTATTAAATGTTGTAATAAAAGATTACAATCTTACTTTTTGTGAGTCATCTTTCTCAAATTATTTCACCATTTTTATCAAAATAATACTATTATTTAAAAAAAGAAGTAAAATTTTACATGTATTAGCTGGCACGGGAATTGCGAAAATCAGGGCAAGTGCGATTCTCCTGTATGAAAATTACTTGATCATCTTCTTATTCTCGATCTAGTAATTACGCATCATATGTTCTCTCCTTAACCTCTGGATCATATACTTGGTTCAGAGGTTTTTTTATATTTTTAAATCAGAATTCGCCAATGTTGATAGAACTCCTTTCGTAAGTCCATTAAATAAAATAAAGAATTTTAGAACTTAAACTAGCTATTATCGTTTAAATTGATGTTTTATTTAAAAGGATTACTCATTCTTTTAATTAATTGAATTCAATTGTAATTATGCTAGCAATTTTTAACGCAGTAGTTATAAAGTGAAATATAAAAATCATTCGAATATCAAAATTAGTTAATAAATGCTTTTTTCAACGACTTTATTTGACTAAGTTAATTATTATCGCCTAAAAAGAGGAAAAATGACAATAATTAAACAATAATTCATTCCTACCTTTTTATTCGAAATTCAAATACGTATATTTGCAATCCTATTTTTGCACAATTATTAACAATTTTTTGGTTAAAATGATAGATTTAAAGAATTTAAATAGCGTCCAGCGTGAAGCTGTAGAATATACCGGTTCACCTCAGATGATCGTGGCAGGTGCCGGATCTGGTAAAACACGTGTATTAACGTACAAAATAGCCTATTTGCTTTCGAAACAAAAATATAAGCCAGATTCAATATTAGCTTTAACATTTACAAATAAAGCTGCTAACGAAATGAAGGATAGAATAAAAGAGCTTGTTGGCAAGAAGGCGGATAAAATATGGATGGGTACATTTCATTCGATTTTTGCCAGGATTTTAAGGATTGAATCAAAATATACGGGGTATAAAAGTAACTTTTCAATATATGATACAGAAGACTCTGTATCACTTGTGAGTAACATCATTAATTATTTCGATATTGATATTGAAGGTGTCACACCACATTCGATCAGACACCGGATCAGTTTTATGAAAAATCATATGATTATGCCTGAAGAATTTAGAAAAAGTCATGTATCCTCATTTATTGATGAAAAAATAGCAGATATTTATGAAGAATATCAAAAAAGGCTTTTTGCGAATAACGCAATGGACTTTGACGATCTTCTGTTAAAACCAATTGAACTTTTTAATTCCAAACCAACGATTCTTAAAAAATATAAAAGTAAGTTCAGCTATATCTTAGTGGATGAATTTCAGGATACAAATAAAGCACAGTACGAAATATTAAAGTTGCTAGTCTCTAGAAATTGTAAGATTACGATAGTTGGTGACGATGCTCAGAGTATTTATAGTTGGCGAGGAGCAAGTCTGGATAATATGTTAAATTTTAAAAAAGATTATCCGAAACAAAAGACTTTTAGGTTAGAACAAAACTACAGATCGACAAAAACTATACTGCAAGCAGCAGATTCAGTAATTAAAAATAATAAAGACCAATTAGTAAAAACTCTTTGGACTGAAAACAATGATGGCGAACAGTTAGTTGTTGTTAAATGTGCAGATGAAAAAGATGAAGCTCATCAGATAGCCAAATATATAAAAAATGAAATAAGTAAGAAGAAGTTAAGCCATAAAGATTTTACAGTTCTTTACAGAACAAATGCACAGTCTCGTGTACTGGAAGATATATTTAGGAAAGAAAAACTACCATATACCATGATAGGTGGTGTTGAATTTTACCGAAGGAAAGAAGTAAAAGATGTGCTTGCATATTTGCGCGTAATTGTAAATCAGAATGATGAAGAAAGTTTATTGAGGATAATGAACTTTCCTCAGCGAGGAATTGGTAACACCACCGTTACTCGTATGATTGAATTTGCAAGAAAGCATAACATCACTCTTTTCCAAACAATGGCTAGAGTTTTCGAGGTTATTGAAATAAAGGAAAGAATTCAGAAAAATGTTAAAGGTTTTCGGTTACTCTTAGAAAAATATATAGGTCTAAAGGATAAACTTTCAGTCGGTGAACTCTCCAGAGCACTTGTTGATGATCTTGGTTTGATCAGGCTATTTAAAAGTGAAAACACACAAGAATCCTTACAAAGAATGGAAAATATTAATCAACTGCTTGCATCACTAAGTGAATTCTCCGATTCAAATAAAAAAGCAAAGCTGGAAGATTTTCTGGAGGATGTTTCTCTGATTACTGCTGTCGATACGTACGAGGAAGAAAAAAATGCAGTTACATTGATGACTTTACATAGTGCCAAAGGATTGGAATTTCCTGTTGTATTCCTATCGGGATGTGAAGAAGAAATTTTCCCTTTATCAAACCGGTTTAGCACAGATGCTACAGTAGAGGAGGAGAGAAGATTGTTCTATGTAGGATTAACACGTGCACAAAGAAAGGTTTATATTTCACACGCCAGGTCCAGATATCGTTTTGGAGAAGTGGCTTATCAAAGCAGGTCCCGGTTTATTGATGAGTTAGACCCCAAAACATTAAACGAAGTAAACGGTGGTATCGGACGGAAAGCCAACAGGAAAACTCGTAAGGAAGCCTATTATGAATATTTTGATTCCGTCGATTACGATGATTTCGATCAGGAAAATAAGGATGTTAGACCAGGCAGCCGTGTAATGCATGAAACATTTGGATTAGGTAAAGTAACAGATATATTTGGTTCAGGTGAAATGGTGAAGGCTAAAGTTCAGTTTGAGGGGAATAATGTGAAGCAATTAATGTTAAAGTTTGCTAAGTTGAAAATATTAAATTAGATTCTGGATCATCGGATAACTTATTAATTTGTTGGAGTTTTTCATTTGACAAAGATACAGAAGAAGTTAGCATTGTTAGTTGGAGGGGGGCCCGCACCTGGCATTAATAGCGTAATTGGTGCTGCCACAATAAGAGCTGCGCTGGAAGGTGTTGAAGTTATTGGTATCAGGGATGGATTTAAATGGATTATGGAGAGAGATATTTCGCACACCAAAGAACTTACTATCCATAACGTTAGCCGGATACATTTTAGCGGTGGATCTTATATTGGTATATCTCGGGCTAATCCCACTAAGGATGAACAAACTCTTGAAGCTACTGTTACATCACTTCTTCGTTTAAATGTTGATAAATTAATTACAATCGGCGGTGATGATACTGCATACAGTTCGTTGAGAGTTAATGAGATGGCTGGGGGAAGAATCAATGTTGTACATGTCCCCAAGACCATTGATAATGATCTGGATCTGCCTCATGGTATTCCTACATTTGGATTCCAAACCGCCAGACATATCGGTGTTGAAGTTGTAAAAAATCTTATGGTCGATGCAAAAACGACATCACGCTGGTATTTTGTAGTATCGATGGGTAGAAAAGCTGGTCATCTTGCGTTAGGAATTGGAAAAGCAACAGGTTCAACACTTACACTTATTCCTGAAGAATTTCCTGGAAATGAAATTAAGTTGAGCCATATAGTTGATATTTTAGTCGGTGCAATCATTAAACGATTAAGTTATGGACGTACAGATGGAGTTGCAATTATTGCGGAAGGATTGGTGGAACAATTAAATCCGAATGACCTGGAACAATTGATTGATATTGAAAGAGACGCCCACAATAACATACGGATTGCCGAAGTGAATTTTGGTGAAATACTGAAGATGAAAGTTCAGGAACGGCTGAAAGAATTTAATCTTAAATCTACAATTGTTGCAAAAAACATTGGCTATGAGTTAAGATGTGCCGATCCTATTCCCTTTGATATTGAATATACAAGGGATCTTGGTTTTTCAGCTGCGCAATTTATTTTAGATGGTGGTAGTGGAGCAATGGTCTCTATTCAGGGTGGGAGATTCGTTCCTCTATATTTTAAAAATATTATTGATCCTCAAACGAACAGAACGAGGGTTAGAATGGTAGATCCAAGTTCAGAATCCTTTTACATTGCCAGACGATATATGCTAAGATTAAATCAGGCAGATTTTGACGATCCTCATGAACTCGCAAAGTTATCAGCTACAGCTGGTATTTCTGTCGATAATTTCAGAAAACAGTTTTATCCATTAATCGAAAATGACCTTCTATATGAAAATATTAGGAATGGAAAAATAAAACTGACAAGTCCGGAAAGTAATATTGCACACAAATCAGCTGGAAGTGTTTCAAATAAAAATACTAATGAGATCGAACAGGGTATCATCCCGGGATAAAAATAAGTATTTAAAGCTCAAATCATAACTTTTCTCATCGCTTCTATTTCTTTGAACAAAATTAATCTTAGCTTTCAATCTTTTTTAAACTCAGTATGCTTTTCTGAAAAGTATTTTTTAGTCATTACCTTAAGTGAAGTAGATAGAAGAATAATTGAGATAAGATTTGGGAAAGTCATAAATCCTAAAGCAGCATCACCAAATGCCCATACGGCCTCCAGCTCAGCAATAGCACCGATAAAAACAAATAATAAGAAGAACCATTTATAAGGAAGAATTGCCTTTTTCCCAAATAAATAATTAGCGGCTCGGTCCCCATAAAATGACCAGGAAATTGCCGTTGAAATTGCAAATAGTAAAACAGATATGGTAACGATCTTATCACCTAAGGTCGTGAGCCAACTCAGTCCTTCCTTAAATGCAAAAGATGTTAACAAACTGCTGTTTAACAGTTCACCTGTAAAATTCGGATCAAGGCGATTAACAAAAAACTGTGTATGATGCCAGGCATCTGTTACAATGATTACCAATCCAGTCAAACTGCAAATTACAATTGTATCTATAAAAGGACCCAACATTGCAACCGATCCTTCACGGATAGGGTATTTTGTTTTTGCCGTTGAATGTGCAATAGCGGCACTCCCTTGTCCAGCTTCATTTGAGTATAATCCTCTCTTCACACCCCAAAGCATTGTATTCAAAATGATTAAAAACATTCCGCTACCTACACCTGCAATTTCTGCAGGAGGGTTAAAAGCCATACTAAATATCAATCCAAAACCATTACTTATTTCAGAATAATAAGCACCTAAAATTAGAAGAGCTGCGAGTACATAAATGATTGCCATTAAAGGTGCTAAAAATCCCGTGACTCGTCCAATTCTTTTTATACCGCCAATTATTACTAACCCAATTAGTATAGACAAAATCAGTCCGTTAATCACTTGTTGAATGGATAACTCGAATCCGGACCATACAACATACTTTGCTGTAAGAAAATGTGTTGGCCCTAATAATTGAACAGTTTCAGAATATATTTGATCCGATACAGTAAAGCTTTGAATTGCGTTACCGGTAGCGAAGGAACAGATAATTGCAAAACTGGCAAACGCAACTGCCAGCCATCGCCAATTTCGTCCTAATCCTTTTTCGATGGTGTACATCGGTCCACCCTCTGTTCTTCCTTCATCATCTATATCCCTGTATTTAAGTGATAGCGAAGCTTCAGCAAATTTAAGAGTTGTTCCGAAGAAGGCTGTAATCCACATCCAAAAAAGGGCTCCGGGACCACCGTAGTAAATTGCAGTAGCTACACCAGCAATGTTTCCAATTCCCACCGTAGCAGAAAGAGCGGTGGTAAGTGCTCTAAAATGGTTGAGATCGCCTTCTTCATTCGGATCATCATACTTTCCCATAGTAACCTTAATACCATGCCAGAAGTATCGAATCTGAGGAAATCCTAGTTTTATTGTAACAAATATCCCTGTTCCTACGAGAGCAATTACCATGAATGGGATTAAACCTAATGGAAGATCTTCGCTCGGAAATTTTGTAAAGAATTCAAAATTGCCGGGAAATGACCATACGGATTCGAAAAAACTCACTCCACCGATCACAAGTATTATTATGATTATTGAAAAGGATATTATACCTGCTTTACTTTTACTCATTTTTAATATGCTCTTTTAATTATATATAAAATGATATATATATATGAATAAATTTAAGATTTAACCGAGGAGTCCCGTTGAATGTAATAATACCAAAAATATCAATATAGGTGCAAAGTATTTCAGAAAAACTTTCCAGAAACTAATTACCCATGGATACTTGTCAATTAAATTTTCTGCACCGTCTTTAAGATTAACTAAAGCTTTGTCAAATCCCCAAACCCATGCTACAAATATTGAAATTAGTAAACCGCCCAAGGGTAATAAAATATTTGAAGCAAGAAAATCAACCAAATCAAAAAAGTTTAAATTAAATAATGTGAAATCGGACAATAGATTGTATGAAAGAGCACTTGGAACACCGAGTAAAAACGTTATTCCTGCTAGAAAAATTACTGAAGAATGACGCTTCCATCCTCGTTCATCTACAAAATAGGATGTTACAACTTCAAGTAATGAGATTGCCGATGTTAATGCGGCAATGGATAATAAGATAAAAAAGAGTATAGAAAAAATATAACCGCCAGGCATCTTTATAAAAACAGCAGGTAAAGTGTGGAAAATTAATCCTGGTCCAGCAGTGGGATCCAGACCCACCGCAAATACAGAAGTGAATATTGCTACTCCTGCTATCAAGGCTACTAAAGTATCTAGTACAACAATTTGAAAAGCGGAACTTGGCACGTTGTCATTTTTAGACATGTAACTTCCATATGTAAGCATAGCCCCCATACCTAAACTTAATGTAAAAAACGCATGTCCTAAAGCAATTAGAACTGACCGCGCATTAATCTTACTCCAATCCGGATTCCATAAAAACTCCATTCCTCTTCCGGCACCTTCCAAAGTTAATCCACGAATCATTAATATTAGCAGTAGAATAACGAGAATGGGCATCAATATTTTACTCCCGCGTTCGATACCTTTTTGAACTCCCGCAAATACTATTATCATTGTTAATATCATAAACAGAAATAAGAAACCCAAAATCCAGAAAATATTTCCCACAAGTGAGTTAAAATGTTCAGCAGAAGCAACCGGTTCAGAAAACTCATAAAAGCTTCCTCGAAAA
>JARRKK010000057.1:0-47094 GCA_037388105.1 Ignavibacteriaceae bacterium
AAAAAAACACAGCTACTTAAAACTAGATAATGTTATGCCGGCAATGCTAGAGGTAATCGAAGAAATTAAGAGATTAATTATAGGTAATGAACATTCCAAATTATGTTAGTTGATTACCGGAGCCTTTTTCTCCAGACACCTGTTAAAATAATAATTTAGATTGAAGGCACCACGGAATTGCATACATCAGATTCTGCATATAAAAGAAAAACATAATGGACAAACAAACAACGATTGCATTTGTATTAATTGGGATAATATTAGTGTTCTGGTTATACTATTCTGCGCCGGATCCTAAGGTTCGAGAAACCAGACCAATAGATACCACGACAGTTAATATTGATACCTTTCATCTTCCACCAACTGAAAAACCAATCACCTTTGAACCAGAGATAAAAGATGAAAATATTTCTGATACCCAAGAGAGAGCACCGGAAATTACAACCATTGAGAATGATGTATTTATTGTTGAACTCTCCAGCAAGGGTGGAAATATTCACAAGGTTTATCTTAAGCAATATAAAAACTGGTATTCCATTAACGACGATAATAGAGATGACTACTATAAAACCAGCGTACAATTGATAAACTTTTCTAAAGGGAATACATATGATTTATCTTTTGTTTCGAGCGATGGGAAAGCAATTAATACAACAGATTATTTTTTCGAGTCGGACACATCTCCAGACAAGCACACTCTTTCCGGGGAAGATTCACTGGTTATTCAATATAAATTCAATGTTAGTGAAGGGAAGGAGATTTTAAAAAAATATATTTTTTACGGTGACCGTTATGTTATACAAAGCGATATTGAGCTGATTGGATTGAATAATCTCATCAGTAATAACGCATATGATCTTGTGTGGAATGGCGGGTTAAGAACTGTAGCATATAACTCTGTTGATGAGGCCAACTACTCCAATTCGAGCGTATATTATGGCGATGAGCAAGTTATTTTCAATGCCCCCTCTATTGGTGAAACGGAACATAAAGATTTTAATGGGAGGGTGAACTGGATTGCTGTTAGAAATAAATATTTTGCTGCGATAATAATACCTGATGATCCATCAACGGTTGAAGGGGCTTATATTGAAGGATACGAGAAAGCGAAGCCGAACAACGGCCTTGCTAAATTTTTTAATGCCCGATTAATTCTACCCTTCAAAAATACTAATTACGAGAAAAGAACATTTAAATTATACATTGGCCCGGTAGATTATAAAACTCTTAGGTCTTTGGGAAACAATCTTGAAGCGCTTGTTGATTTCGGTAGTTTTTTTGGGCTTAAGTTTATCGTTAGACCAATCGCCGAATATGTGTTATTACCGCTTTTTAACTTTATTCATTCCTTTATTCCCAACTATGGATTCGTAATTGTTGTTTTTTCAATAATTATAAAAATAGTTGTTTACCCGCTTACAAAGAAAAGTTATCAGTCAATGAAAAAGATGCAGCTACTACAACCAAAAATTGCTGAGCTTAAAGAGAAGTATAAGGACGATCAACAGAAATTAAGCAAGGAGACCATGGGCTTATACCGGACATATGGCGTAAATCCCGCCGGGGGGTGCTGGCCCATGTTATTGCAGATGCCAATTTTTGTTTCTTTATGGGGATTGTTTCAAACGGCAATAGAATTAAGACAGCAGCCGTTTATTTGGTGGATAACAGATTTGTCACGACCAGACGTAATATATGACCTTGGTTTCAAATTACCAATGTTTGGAATTCAGGAAATTAGCGGGCTTGCAGTGTTAATGGGAATTACAACATTCGTTCAACAGAAGATGACAATGAAGGATCCGAAACAACAAGCGATGATTTATATTATGCCAGTTTTTTTAACAATTTTATTTATGACCTTCCCTTCAGGCCTAAATCTTTATTACTTCCTATTTAATCTTCTCTCAATTGCTCAGCAACAATATATAAACCATACTCACAAAGGAGAGGAGTTGGTTCCTGTTCCTGCCTCTAAAAAGAAACAGGGTGGTTTTATGTCAAAACTTATGGAGGCCGCAGAACAAAAATCAAAATCCCAACACACAAGAAAACGCTAAGATAAAATTTGGGTATTTTGAAGGTGTTTAAATGAAAACATTTAACATTGTAAATGCTCATTTTAAAAGCGAATCCCAGATGAAATTCTTGCAACAAATAGCATTTCTATTATTTATTTTAATAATTTCTTCAACTCCAGCCCAGGAGAAAAAAATAATATCCCTTGATTTAAGAACCAAAAAGTATGGGTAGCATTATTGGTGGTCTTTATGCCTCAGGTTATAGTGTTGAAGAATTGGATTCAATTGTTGTTAATGCCAAATGGGATGAGCTACTTTCTCTTAACAGTACGATGAGCAGACGTGAATTGTTTGTAGATCAGAAAATTACTGAAGACAGAGCACTGTTTGCATTAAGAATCGATGGATTAAAACTTATAATTCCAACTTCTTTTAATGATGGACAAAGGTTGACAAATTATCTTTATTTATTAGCACTAAGCTCACCGGTGCATCCGGGGGATAGTTTTGATAATTTATGGCAAAAGTATAGAGCGGTATGTACTGACCTTATCTCGGGAGAGGCGATTGTAATCGACAAGGGAGAATTGGGCAGGGCTATGCGGGCAAGTTCGAGCATCTCTTTTTTACTTGAACCGGTGGAGTGGGACGATTGGTTGCTTGTTGATGGCGGACTCTTGTCAAACATTCCGGTTGATATAACTAAACAGAATGGCGCAGATTTAGTAATCGCAGTAAACACCACTAGCCCGCTACGTCCAGAAAGCGAAATTGATCTTCCCTGGAACATCGCTGATCAGGTTGTAAGTATACCGCTCAAGAAGTTGAATGAACTACAATTGGCTGATGCAGATTTTGTTATTGAACCACAAGTAAATAACTCCACAACCGAATTTATTAATCTTGACTCTCTGATGGCAATAGGATATAACAACACTTTACCAATTGTTGAGTCAATAAAAGTTTCAATAGATTCAATAACAGAACTTAGAAAAAGAGCTGATGAGTTTTTTGTAAAAAACATTGTGTTTAGTAACTCTGATGCAACAGAATTGAATTCTATTCTAAATGATTATAAAAATCGGGACTCGGTTTCCAGCACCCGGTTAAAAAACGACTTAATAAAATTATACAAATCAGGGAAATTTAAACAGATTAAGATTGAGTTGACTCAATTTAAGGACTCAACCCGGCTGGAATTTATTTTTGAATTAAACCCATTAATAAAGTCAATAGTACCTATTGGTATCACACAGCTAGATAGTATAGAAGTAAGTTCTGCACTTTCCTCTTTGCAAAATACGACATATGACAATAGGTCAATTGCCGAATCGGGTTCTCAGTTATTAAAAATTTACAGGCAGAAAGGATTCTTGCTGGCAAATCTCACAAAACTGGATTTTGATGAAATTACGGGACAACTTTTGATTTATATTGATGAAGGTATAATCTCTAACATTAAGGTTGAAGGAAATTATACAAGAGAAACTTTAATCACCAGAGAAATTCCAATTAAAGTGGGTGACTACTTTGTTTACGATAAAATTAAAATGGGGCTGGATAACCTAAGAAGCACACGACTTTTTAAGGATGTGGTCCTATATGTTACTGAAGAAAACGGGCAAAACAACCTTATAATTTATGTCGAGGAAAGATTATCAGGTGTTCTACGCTTCGGCTTTCTGGTGAACGAAACTTATAATGCACAGGTTAGCTTTGATATTAGAGATGAAAACCTGTTCGGCACAGGAACAGAGTTAGGTCTATTACTTTATGGAGGCGCGAGCAATAGGGCATATATAGCTGAATTAAAAAATCAACGGATATTAAAAACTTATTTGACTTATAATCTCAGTGCTTATTATAAGTTTAGCGATATTAATGTTTATCGAAGTACACTTTCAACTACTGATAAAACATTTTCCCAGGAGAAGGTAGGTGAATACAGACAAATATTTTACGGCGCTTCTCTTTCACTTGGAACACAGATCGAGAAGTTTGGTAACCTTATTTTCACTGGAAAATATCAATTTGATGAAGTTAAAAACATCGAAGGAAATTTTCCCGAACCATATAAAACCAAAATAGTCAGCCTTGGAATAAATACTACCGTCGATAACATGGATAGATATCCATATCCGTTGAAAGGTCTGTCACTATTTGGCTTTTACGAAACTGCTCAAAGTTTCTTGGGTGGGGATGAAAGTTATATTAGTCTTGGATTGGACTCAAAATATTTCATCCAGCTTGGAAAGCGTAGCACGCTTGTACCAAGATTAAAAATTGGATTTGGCGATAATACAATGCCGATAAGTGAACAATTTTTGTTAGGCGGAATGGATTCATTTTTTGGAATGAGAGAGAATGAATTCCGTGGAAGGCAAATTTTTCTTGCATCTCTTATGTATCGAATAAAATTACCATTCAAAATATTCTTTGACACCTATCTTAAGGCCCGATATGATCTTGGATCTACCTGGGAATTTCAATCACAAATACACTTTAAAGATTTACGTCATGGAATTGGAGGTGTTGTTTCGTTCGATACACCCATAGGACCTGCCGACTTTGCAATTGGTAGAAGTTTTTTATTAAGAAAGGATTTGCCCGAAAATCCTTTAGTTTGGGGAGATGTACTTTTTTACTTTTCCATTGGTTACAGAGTAAATATCAGCCCCGCTTATTTTTAGCAAGTTCATATAATTCAAGATACTGTTCTGCCGAGTGTTTCCATGAATAATCTTTGCTCATACCATTCTGCTGTATTTTTTTCTTGTATATAATGCTATACCTGAATGATCATTGAAAGTAAAACCGGTTCCGGAGTTTAATCCAAAATAATTTAATTCGTCCCAGTCATGAACAGTGTCGGCCAGGCCACCGGTTTTTTTGACTATAGGCACCGTTCCATATTTAAGGCTGTATATTTGATTTAATCCGCAAGGTTCATAACGTGATGGCATGAGAAACATATCTGCTCCCGCCTCTATTAAGTGGGAGAGCTCATTGTTATAACCAATATAAGCTCCGACCTTTTCAGGCATTTTATATGTTAGTTGGCGGAACAATTCTTCATACTTTTCTTCACCACTACCGAGTATTAGCCATTGTGCATCTAAATCCATTAGCTCATTAATTGCATCAGCAAAAATATCAAATCCTTTTTGTTCAACCATTCTGGAAACAATTCCAATCAAAGGAATATTCTTTTTAAACGGCATATTGAAGTGTTCGAGTAATACGGCCTTATTCTTTATTTTGCCGCTTAAATCCTTGGGCGAATAATTATGAGGGATATACCTATCAGTTTCCGGATTCCAAACATCGTAATCGACACCATTAAGTATACCGTAAAGGTCTTTTTTTCGCTCGTTCAGGATTCCATCCATCCCGGCACCATGGTCCGGCTTTAATATCTCATGCGAATATTTGTTGCTAACGGTATTAAGTAGATCGGAATAGTATATTCCTGTTTTCATAAAAGAAACAGTATCATTATGCTCAACAGGCCCACCAGGATAAAAAAGGTCTCCTCTTATTTCAGCACTAAATAATGCCTATGATCGAAAAATTTATCCCAACTATAATTATCTTTTACGAACAAAGGAATCAAACCTGTCTGCCAGTCATTACAATGAATCACATCCGGCACCCATTTGAGTCTTTGAAGAGTCTCTATTACACCCTTAGAGAAAAGAATAAATCTTTCCTCTTCGTCCCAGTCATTTGTGTATATCCGGCGTCGATGAAAATAGTGCGGGCAATCAATAAAGTTTACTTCCACATTCGAACCGGGCAGGATGCTCTGGTGTAAATGTGCCGGACGAATTATACCATTAATTCTTATTGGTATTTCACCAATATCCCAATTATGGTGTAGATCATGTTCTAGCTCATCAATTAAAAAGTATTTTGGAAGAAATAGCTTTACCTCACATCCAAGTTTCTCCAACTCTTTAGGCAACGAGCCAGCAACGTCAGCAAGACCACCGGTTTTAGCATATGGTACTGCTTCTGCTGCTACAAATGCAATTTTCATCCGAAATTTTCCTTAGTAAATATAATTTTGAGGTAAAAATATTAAATTATGCTTAATTATAGTTATGATTTATGAATTTTTCTCTTATTAAGAAATATGAATAGGAACATTAATAACCTTTCTGTTTTTACAACCGGCGGTAAAGAAAACCCATCTATAGTATTCATACATGGCTTTCCATTCGATCATTTTATGTGGGATGAACAGGTTAAAAAATTTAATAAAAACTATTACTGTATAACATATGATGTAAGGGGGCTAGGAAGTTCGCTAGTTGGAGATGGACAGTTTACATTGGAATCTTTTGTTGATGATCTTGAAAACCTAATTGATAACCTAACCCTGGATAAACCTATTCTATGTGGGTTGTCAATGGGCGGATATATATCATTACGTGCTGTTGAAAGGATGGAGAAAAAACTCGGTGGTTTAATACTATGTGATACAAAATCATTAGCAGACAATGACGAAGGTAAGATCAGTAGAGCCAGAGGGATAAGACAAATTAATGATGAAGGGACAAAAAAATACATTGAACAATTTGTTGCAAATTGTTTTTCAGAAAGGTTCAAACAGACAAGAAAAAAGAAATATGAATCAATAGTAAACAGAGCTAAGAAGTATAATGCTTTAGGAATAAAAGGGTGTCTGCTTGCAATGGCAGGGAGAACAGATACAACAAATTATCTTCAAAACATATCCATTCCGACTTTAGTTATTTGCGGAGAGGAAGATAAATTAACACCACCGGATGTTATGAAGTCAATGTCGGATAAAATTAAAAACTCTAAATTTGTTTCCATTGATGGGGCTGGGCACATTTCACCAGTTGAAGCACCAAAAAGAGTTAACGAAGAGATTGAAATTTTTTTAAATCAATAACTGAGTGATCTCACAAAATATTTGTTTGCGTATTAATAATTGATACAAGCGTTATTTTATATATCCATAACGGATAAATATTCATCCAAATATTCTCGCAACCATTTCAATTTATATTGCATTATATATCTTGGATGATCAAGCACTCTAATTGTCCCAAATAAATTATACTCAGTATTGATATCAATAAAAAGCTTTGCATTCTTTTTCCCAAGTGAGATCGCAATATCTTTCCTTGCCCCAAAAGTTAATTGTTCTTTAACCGAATGAATAATATGTGGTTTTAGAGTCTTGTAAAGAGCCACATCATCGTAATAATTGTAGTTTTTACCATTCCTCAATATTGCCAATGGATACAGAGCGGTTAAATAAACCTTCGAAAAAAACTTATTAGCCCCGCCAAACTCATTTAGAAGCTGGTAGATAAATTTACTGGACAGTTCTCTTTTATTTCCGAGATTATTTTTTATTCCGCATTCTTCTCTAAGTGCAACAGGATCCGTAAAGGATATTCCGGTTAACCCCGCACCAAATCTCCCGGGATTTATTCCAAAAACAAACAATCTTTCTTTTGAATCATTAAAATATTTGTTAAAAAATTGTTTTGTTGCAGATTGAACCTCAGGTTTTAGATATGGATTGATTGATTTGATATTCTTCTGCAATTTTGAATGTGATTTTAAACTAAGGAAATATTTTATTGCTTTTTCAGCAAATGTATTCATAATAATGTTCATTATTCATATTCACTAGCATTGCTAGATTAGAACATATCAGTAGAAGTTCACTTCATGGCCTATGTACTTTCCGTTTTTGTATATAAATTTTGCACTGAAGAATTTATCTTCGAACAGCCATGGAATAAATAATTTATCACCTTCCCAGAGATTAATAGCTGTCAGTTTATCATTAGGGATCCATTCAAGGTTCCCTTCTGACGAGTCGATTATTTCTCCTTCGAATTCATCTGATATAAATAAAAATACGTACCAATCTTCATTGCCATCAAACAATGGAAAAGTTATAAATCCTTTTAGTGTCATGCTTTTTAGGATTAATCCACTTTCCTCTCTTATTTCCCTCCTGGCACAATCCTCCGGGCTTTCACCAAATTCGAACTTACCACCCAATCCGTTCCATTTTCCTTGATGGTAATCGTTAATTTTCTTTACTCTATGTATCATTAAGGTAGCGTCTTGCTTTTTATCGATTACATAACAAAGAGTTGCAAGTTTCATAGAATTCTCTTAATATTTTAGTTGTGAGTTGACAAATTGATAAATCAAATTTATGTTTTCTGTGATTAAATTAAGTTAAATTAATAACTATATAAATACACATAAATTAATTGGGACAAATATTTAATGTTAATCTTTGACAAGAAACGGGTTTCGGGGAATGAAATTATACCGATGAGTTTTAATCAAAACTTATATAAAATCATTCTCCTTGTTATTGAGATTACAGGGTACAATATATTCGTAGTTAATTTAAAAGACGAAGATGAAGATGATTTTGATGACGACGATGATTTCTATAAAGAAGATGAGAATGACAAGGGAAATCCTTTTGAAAGAGAGCCCGATGATGATGAAATTGATGATGAAGATTTTCCTCACCCTATTCCCGAAGACGATTTGCTGGATGATGATGAGGATATTCCTTACAACTGATTATATTCCCAAATATTTTTTATCCAACAAATAGTTTTTTACATAATCTTTTATCCCATCTTCAAGCGATGTTAGGGATTTTTTATAACCTGCCTTTTCGATCTTTATAAGCTTAGCCTCAGTAAAATACTGATATTTATCTGCGAGGTGTTCCGGCAAATCTATATATTCTATGTTTGTGGGGATATCCATTGCTGAAAACAATGCAGTGACAAGGTCTTTCCAGGTTCTTGCTTTCCCAGACCCAACATTATATAAGCCACCCCTCCCTTTATGTTTTAAAAAATGTAAAGTCATATCGACAGCATCTTTTATGTAAATAAAATCACGCATCTGCTCACCATCTTTATATTTGGGATTTTTTGATTTGAATAATTTCACTTTTCCAGTGTCTCTTACCTGTTCAAATGCCTTCTGAACAACACTTCGCATGTCTTCCTTGTGATATTCATTTGGTCCATAAACATTAAAATATTTTATTCCTACTATCTTTTTAAATGCAGCGACACCCAATGCCCAATTATCAAACAAACTTTTTGAATAACCATACATGTTTAACGGACGCAGGCTTGCACAATCCATTTCGTTATCATCAAAACCAAGACTACCGTCACCGTAAGTTGCTGCAGAAGAAGCATAAATAAACCGAATATTGTTTCTGAGACAATACTCAGCAAGTGTTTTTGTGTACTTATAATTATTTGTCAATAAGAGGTCTGCATTTTTTTCGGTCGTAGATGAAATTGCACCCATATGTATAAATGCTTCAGCAGTATTAAAATTATCACCATCAAGGACCTCAATGAATTTGTCTTTGTTAATAAAATCATCGAACCTAAGCCCCAGTAAATTTTTCCACTTTTCATTTCTTCCAAGTTCATCAACTATGATAATTTTGTTTTCACCAAGTTGATTTAATTTCCATACAATTGCACTCCCGATAAAACCTGCCCCCCCGGTTACAATTATCATATACTCGCCTGTGGAATTTTTAATTTGGTTTATAATTGAAGCAATTTAATTATATTTAAAATCCTTTACAAAATAAGGAGTTCAAACACCTTTTCATGGTGTAGAAATAATAGGTTCATATTGAAATCGATAATAATAACTTAGAAACTTTTATGTCTGTAACACTCGAACAACTACAAAAGATATTAAGAGAAAGAATACTCATTCTAGATGGCGCAATGGGGACAATGATTCAGCGCTATAATTTAAGTGAGGAAGAATTCAGAGGGAAAAGATTTAAAGATCACTACAATGATTTAAAGGGCAATAATGATCTGCTCAGTATTACCCAGCCTGAGATAATAAAAGAGATTCATCGGGATTATTGCAGAGCAGGTGCTGATATAATTGAAACAAATACTTTTAACGGCACAGCTATTTCGCAGGCTGATTATAACATGGGGCAATATGTTTACGAACTTAGCTTTCAGGCTGCCAAGATAGCTAAGGAAGTTGCAAAAGAATTCGCGGATAAAGAACCCGAAAAGCCTAGATTTGTTGCCGGCTCACTTGGTCCATCAAATAAAACCCTTTCCCTTTCTCCTGATGTAAATGACCCCGGCTATAGGGCAATTACATTTGATAGGGTTGTTGAGGCATTTACCGAGCAGATTAAAGGATTGATTGATGGCGGTGTGGATATTCTCTTGGTTGAAACAATGATTGATACTCTGGTAGCAAAAGCGGTTATTTATGCGATAGATAACTATTGCTCCAAACATAATAAAAAAATCCCCGTTATGATTTCAGGATCTATTGTAGATCAAAGCGGAAGGACACTTTCCGGACAAACAATCGAAGCTTTCTGGATATCAGTATCACATACAAAAAATCTTCTTAGCGTGGGAATAAATTGTTCTCTTGGTGCAGAGCAGATGAGACCTTTTGTTGAAGACCTTTCATCTTTTGCAGATACATTTATGTCAGTGCACCCAAATGCAGGCTTACCGAATGAGATGGGTGAATATGAAGAAACGCCAGAGCAAACATCTGCTGTACTTAAGGAGTTTGCAGAGAGCGGATTTGTAAACATTGTGGGAGGTTGTTGTGGAACCACACCCGATCATATAAAGCTAATATCACAAGCTGTAAGAAATTATGAACCTAGAAATATTCCAGCACTTCAACCGTATTTACGTTTAAGTGGTTTGGAACCTGAAACAATCCGCTCGGAAACCAACTTTGTTAATATTGGAGAAAGAACAAACGTTGCCGGTTCAAAGAAATTTGCTCGACTAATCAAGGAAGAAAACTACGAAGAAGCCCTCTCAGTTGCCCGTCAACAAGTGGAAAACGGTGCACAAATACTTGATGTTAATATGGATGAAGGAATGATTGACTCGGAAGAGGCAATGAAAAGATTTCTCACGCTTTTAGCAAGCGAACCAGATATTGCTAAACTGCCTATAATGATAGATTCATCAAAATGGCATGTTATTGAATCCGGGTTAAAGTGCCTTCAAGGTAAGGGCATTGTAAATTCTATCAGTTTAAAAGAAGGTGAAGAGGAGTTTATAACACATGCTAAAAAAATTCTTCAATATGGTGCTGCAGTTATCGTGATGGCCTTTGATGAAAAAGGTCAGGCAGATACCTACGAAAGAAAAATTGAAGTATGTGAACGTGCTTATAAAATACTAACTGAAAAAATCGGATTCTTACCTCAAGATATTATATTCGATCCGAATATACTTACAGTTGCAACGGGCATAGAAGAACATAACAACTATGCAGTAAATTATATTCAAGCTACCAAATGGATAAAACAAAATTTACCCTTCGCAAAAGTTAGCGGCGGAGTTAGTAACATTTCATTTTCGTTTAGGGGAAACGACACAATTCGCGAAGCGATGCATTCAGCATTTCTGTATCACTCAATCAAAGCAGGAATGGACATGGGCATTGTAAATGCAGGGCAACTAATCGTTTACGAAGAGATTCCAAAAGAACTTTTGGAAAGAGTTGAAGATATTCTTCTGAATCGCCGTGAAGATGCCACTGAAAGACTTTTAGAGATTTCGGAATCTATTAAGGGGAATGGCAAAACCAATAAGATAAAAAATGAGTGGCGTAATTTACCAGCAACGGAAAGATTAAATCATGCTCTAATAAACGGGATAGTTGACTTCATTGAAGCCGATACAGAGGAAGTCAGGCAGCAGTATTCCGAACCATTGGAAGTGATTGAAGGACCCCTAATGGATGGGATGTCTATCGTTGGTGATCTCTTTGGTTCGGGTAAAATGTTTCTGCCCCAGGTTGTGAAAAGTGCACGCGTAATGAAGAAAGCCGTTGCGTATCTTACACCTTATATTGAAGAAAGTAAAATCAAGAACATCAGACAAAGAGAAGAGGGGGTTGTACTTTTAGCTACAGTGAAAGGAGATGTTCACGATATTGGGAAAAATATTGTTGGTGTTATCCTCGGCTGTAATAACTATAGAGTGATAGATCTTGGAGTAATGGTTCGCGCAGAAAAAATATTAGAAACTGCCATCGAGGAAAAAGTAGATATTATAGGTTTAAGCGGGTTGATAACTCCTTCACTTGATGAAATGATACACGTGGCAAAAGAAATGGAAAGAAGAGGAATTAAAACGCCTTTACTTATTGGGGGAGCAACAACCTCTCGGGTTCATACTGCAGTTAAGATTGTACCCAATTACAGTGGTTTTACAGCACATGTACTTGATGCGTCTCGAAGTGTACCGGTTGTAAGCAGTCTTTTGAGCGAGACAGAAAAAGAAAATTTTACAACCAGAATTAAGAATGAATATGAAAAAATCAGAGAAGATTATTTGAAAAGAAGATCAGTTAAAATTTTTATTAGTATTGATGAGGCTAGAAAAAACAGATTGAAAATTGACTGGGGAAAAAAGAAGATCTTTAGACCCCAAAAGACGGGCATTACCGTTATTAAAGATTTTTCGCTGGAAACTTTAAAGAGCTATATAGACTGGACACCATTCTTTTTAACCTGGCAGCTAAAAGGAAAATTTCCAAGAATATTTGAAAACACGAAGTATGGTAATGAGGCAAGAAATCTTTTTGATGATGCAAATAGTTTACTTGATGAAATAATATGCGATAAATCTTTAGCCGCAAATGGAGTGTTTGGGCTTTTCCCTGCCAACTCTGTTGGGTTTGACGACATAGAAATCTATAAAAATGAAAATAGGGAAGGGATTATTGCGGTTCTTCATACATTAAGACAACAAATTAAAAAGGCGCAAGGTCAGCCAAATCTTGCCCTGGCGGATTTCATCACGCCAAAAGAAACCGGACGGATCGATTATATAGGCGCATTTGTAGTTACAGCAGGGATAGGTATTGAGGAGCTTGTAAATAAATTTGAGAGGAATGGTGATGATTATCAAAGCATTATGGTAAAAGCCTTGGCAGACCGACTGGCAGAGGCTTTTGCAGAATACCTACACGAACGTGTTAGAAAAGAATATTGGGGATATTCTGGAGAAGAAAAATTGTCAAATGAAGAGATGATAGAAGAAAAGTATGTTGGAATCCGTCCCGCACCGGGTTACCCGGCCCAGCCTGATCATACTGAAAAAATGGCGATATTTAATTTACTCGACGTTGAAAAAAACACGGGAATTAAACTAACAGAGAATCTTGCTATGTTTCCAGCTGCATCTGTGTCAGGTCTATATATCTCATCTTCCGAAGCGAAATACTTCAATCTTGGCAAAATAGAAAAAGATCAGGTGCTCGATTATCATAATCGTAAGGGAATGAGTATTGCCGAAATTGAGAAATGGCTCTCTCCCATACTGAATTATGATACTAACTAGCGTTATTCCACCCTCCTCTAAAATTACGTTCCGAGCCTATTATACTAGCTTTTTCCATTCCTTTTTATTAATTTAGACCATCCTGTATTAGGCTGGATTTTTTATTTATCATTTTTTTAGAGGTTCGTAAGTGAGCACTAAGTTATTTGTAGGTTCTCTTCCATGGTCTGTTGATGACAAAGCTCTGCAGACAAAATTTGAAGAGCACGGAACAGTTGTTTCTGCAAAAGTTATAACCGATCGCAATACCGGCAGATCCAGAGGTTTCGGCTTTGTTGAAATGGAGAACACTACTGATGCACAGAATGCTATCAAAGCATTGCATGAATCAGAATTTGAAGGAAGGAATATTGTTGTTAATGAAGCCAAACCCCGTGACTAACAATATATTCTGAGCTTAAAACTGTAAGGCGTTTGTATAGACGCCTTTTTTGTTTTAAATAACTAGCAGGGGATATCATCAAATGCTCTGTCTTATTAAAAATTAAATAGGGTATGACGAATCGTTGAGTAGAGATACGATATTGGTTAATATCTTACAATAACCACTGTCCACATCCGGGCAGTATTATCTTTTAGTATACCCTTCTAAATTGAAATTATAATGTGTTTAGAAACCATTATCGTGCCCAAACGATATTTTTCCTAGAATTAATTTATATTCATAAATCAGTTTTATTAAAGACGGATACTAATAAAATGAAAGAATTGTTTGAGTTTCTTTTGTTGGAAGGAATGCAGGCAGGATTAAGCTGGAGTACAATCCTAAATAAGCGAGAAAACTTTCGAAAGGCTTTTGATAATTTCGATTTTAATAAAATTGCAAAGTATAATAGAACTAAAATTAATTCGTTACTAAAGAATGCGGGGATAATAAGAAATAAGTTAAAAATAGAATCCGCTGTATCGAATGCCAGAGCATTTTTAAAAGTGAGAAAAGAGTTTGGAACTTTTGATAAATATATTTGGGGTTTTGTTGGTGGGAAACCAGTAAATAATAAACTTAAATCTTTGAAAGATGTCCAGGCAAAAACAACTCTTTCGGATGAAATAAGTAAAGACTTAAAAAAACGGGGATTTAAATTTGTTGGATCAACCATTGTTTATGCACATATGCAGGCAACCGGAATGGTGAATGACCATACAATGGATTGTTTCAGATATAAGGAATTAGCATAATACCCATGATTAGAAATTAAGAAAGCTATTTACGAAACAGGAGAGTTTACTGTTTATTAATCCGCAAGAAAAACAAATACCTTGTGGTTAAAAACCTTTCTAATTTCCCATTATGTTCAGGAAATATTGTAGTTTTATTACTTTGAAAAAGTCATATTTTTAGTTTTATACAGAATATTGTCCATTTAACACATTTTAATATCAATTATATTATCAAGTGTATAAATTCAGGAGCTAAATTATTGTGTCGAGCTGCAAATTAGATCTTTGTAACATATCATCTTTTATTGTAGTCATAACAATAATAGAAAGCAATCCTTTTGGGGTGGCTAAATGAAAATAAGGAAAAGTACCATGATAAAATTAATATCAGTAATCGGGATCGTCGTAATCGGCGTATTGATAATGGCTGTGCTTGCCTCAACGGAAAAACACAGCAATAAAGTAGATGTGCCTGAAGAGGTTAGATTAGTTCAGACGCAGTCTGTAGAGTTCGGAAATATGTTTCTGGAAATTGAAGGAAATGGTATTGTAGAATCGCAAAGAACTTTAAATATGGTTTCCGAAGCAACAGGCCCGGTTTTGTTTGCCAAAAACGATCTTAAAGATGGAACTCTTGTGAAAGAGGGTGAAAAAATTCTGGAAGTGGATTCGCGCGAAATAGAGAACACTCTTTATACGATGCGTTCCGAGTTATTGAATTCAATTGCAACTGTGCTTCCGGAAATAAAGATAGAAAACCTTGATGCCTACAACAAGTGGTATGATTATTTTAGAAATTTAGATATTCATCAAAGCACACCGGAACTTCCCGAAATTGCGGATCTCCAGGAAAAAATAAAATTAAGCACAAGAAACATTTTTAACAAATACTATGCGGTAAAAAACCAGGAGATACTCTTATCCAAATATAAATTTATTGCACCGTTTACCGGATATATTAAGTCAAACGGGATTATAGTTGGGAGTTTCGTTTCAAGGGGGCAGCAGCTTTTCTCACTTAGCGACGCAAGCAATTGTGAAATAAAAGTACCATTGATGGTTGAAGAGATTAATCTTATTGATTTTTCGAACCCGCCATTAGTTGAAATAT
This sequence comes from Ignavibacteriaceae bacterium, assembly GCA_037388105.1. Classification (GTDB taxonomy): domain Bacteria; phylum Bacteroidota; class Ignavibacteria; order Ignavibacteriales; family Ignavibacteriaceae; genus BMS3ABIN03. Next base: position 15,708 of record JARRKK010000057.1, read on the forward strand.
TCCCGGATAAACACAAGAACGATATAGTAATGGGCAAGATTTACAGAAAGGAAACATTGCTTGACAGGAATTCACAATCATTAAATGTTTACGTTACATTTCACAACAGTGGTTTAAAACCTTACTTTCTCCCCGGCAATTATGTTGCAGTAAAAATAAACGGGAAAGAATTTAAAAATGTTGCCGGTATCCCCAGGTATGTTATCAATAACGACGACTTTGTATATACGATGGAAGAAGGAAAACTTGCCCGGCGTAAAGTTGAAGTTATTACCATTCAAAGGGATCTTGCTATCATAAAAAATACCGTACCCGATAACATGAAAATAGTTACAACAATTCTGCAAAAACCACTTGTCGGAATGAGTATAAAATCAGCAAACGAATCATTGGAGCTTAAAGAAGAAATTCCTCAAGAGGAAAACCAGATTTTAAATTAAGAAAAATCGGAATTGATATTATAAAACAGGATTAACAATGGCCTCAAAACTCATTCAGTATTTTATAAAGCACTCAGTTGTCACTAATTGGATAATGATAATTATTTGCATAGCAGGAATCTTTGCCCTTTCAAATATGAAAAAAAGGATTAATCCCAAAATTGAAATCGAAGAAATAAACATTGAAGTGCCCTTTCCGGGCGCATCTGCAGTAGAAGTTGAGGAAGGGATTGTAGTAAAGATTGAAGAGAGTCTAAGGGGTTTAGAAGGGATTGAAAAAATAAGATCGACGTCTGCTGATAATTGGGGAAGCATAAATGTTGAGATATCCGAAGGCTATGATATGAACAAGGCCATTCAGGACATCAAAAACTCAGTCAACTCTATTAACTCCTATCCTACAGAGGCAGAAAAACCGGTTGTAACACAGGAAACCACCTGGAATCGGGCAATAATGATTAGTATTTATGGCCCGAATGATCTTTTTACATTAAAGAAAATAATTGAGGAATTCAGAGACGAACTATTAAAAACGGGGAAGATGTCAAACGTATGGTGGTGGGGCATTCCAGAAAGGGAATTCTCAATTGAAATCTCTCCGGACGACTTAATTAGATATAAACTTACTATCGGGGATATTGCTAGTGCAGTCCAAAACTGCACTGTAAAAGAACAATGGCCCGAAAACAGGCTATACTCTGAATATAACGGACGCCGTTCTGTTGGCTTTAACGTGTTTTATAATAATAATGAAGATGTTGTTGAGATTGTAGAGATAGTTGAAAAGAAAGCTAAGGAGTATGAACAGAAATATGCCGGTCTTGTACACTTCAATACATTTATAAAAGAAACCACGGAGTTGGAAGAAAGAATTGAATTAATGAGCCAGAACGGATTGCTAGGTTTATTTATGGTTCTGTTATTACTTGGTGTTTTTTTGAATGCAAGATTAGCTTTCTGGGTTGCACTTGGAATACCGGTTTCACTGCTGGGAATGTTTTTCGTTCTGTGGTCGCTTGATATTACTATAAACGAAATGAGCTTGTTCGGAATTATCCTGGTAATCGGAATCCTTGTTGATGATGGAATTATTATTGGTGAAAGCATTTATTCGCAGTGGGAGCGGCATGGGAAGAAACCCATACGTGCAGCGATTGATGGAACATTAGAAGTAATGAAACCGGTTACTATTTCTGTAATTACAACAATGGTTGCCTTCACCCCTTACTTTTTCTTTTACGGAATGCTTGGTAAGCACGTTTGGCAAATAGCCGCTGTTGTTATTATTTCTCTTGCTTTTTCATTAGTTGAAGCAATTATAATATTACCAGCACATATTGCTCATTCGCGTGCACTCACTCCGGATCTGAATAAAGACACTGTACTTACTAGAATAAGAAGCAGGATAAATAAATTTTTATACTGGACTGTTAACACGGTTTATAAAAACACACTTAATTTTTCTTTAAGACACAGGTGGAAAGTATCTGCTGCAGTTTTTGCCATTATATTAATAATAATCGGTCTTTTTCAGGGTTCTCACGTGAGGGCACAGTTCTTCCCGGAAATAGAACCGCCATATGCAAGAATGCAGGTTGAAATGCCCGCTGGAACATCTGCTGAAGTTGCAAACGGAATACGGTACGCATTAATAGACAAAGCAATTGCGTTTGCAAAAGATTGGGAAGAAAAAGGGAAAACATATCCAATTGAAAACTATACTTCCTGGATGAATGGCGGTGTATTAAACATATTCTTTGTGCTTCCATCCTCGGCAGACCGGGATTATTCAATAGGAGAATTTTCAAAAGCCCTTGGTGATTATGTAGGAACGGTTCCCGAGGCCGAAAATGTTTCTGTAGGCGGATGGCAGTTTGGTGGAAGTCCTATCTCCGTAAGATTTTCAAGTACCGATTATAACCAACTGTTTAATGCAAAAGAACTTTTAAAGAAAGAATTGAAAAAAATTGATGGTGTGCAGGATATTAAAGACGATACTCCGCTCGGTAACAACGAATTTATAGTTGAACTGAAGCCGGAAGGTAAAGCGCTTGGCTTTACAGTGCGAGATTTAACTACCCAGCTAAGACAAGGTTTTTACGGACAAGAAGTTATGCGCTTACAAAGAGGCAGGGATGAATTAAAAGTTTGGGTTAGGTTTGATAAAGATGATCGAATATCAATCAGCCAGATTGAAAACCTGAAAGTCAGAACACCCACCGGGGATTACGTTCCCTTTAAAGAAGTTGCAACATTCAGAGTTGAAAGAGGGCTTAGAAGGATAAGGCATGAAGACGGAGAAAGATCTGTCACAGTTTATGCAGATCTGGATTATTCAAAAAACGATCAAGCCGTTGTGCTTGAAGATCTTGAAGCAAACATTATTCCCAAAGTGCTTTCACATACCGAAGGAGTAACTAGACAGTTCGGCGGACAATCAGAGTACGTAGATAAAATGGTACAATCGATTTACTTTTCTATGGTAATTGCATTGTTTGTAATGTTTACAATTTTAATGTTTTTGCTAAAATCATATATGCAAACCATTCTTGTGATGAGCTTAATTCCACTTGGAGTAATTGGGGCTGTTCTGGGGCATTACATTATCGGCATCCCTGTTTCCATACTTTCATTTCTCGGCATTGTTGCCCTTGCAGGAATTATTGTAAACGACTCCGTTGTATTAATTCATAAATATAATACTTTGCTTGAGGCCGGGATGGAAGTTGAGAGTGCACTGCTAGAAGCCGGACTTACCAGATTCAGGCCTATTATACTTACAACAGTAACAACCGCAGCAGGCTTAGCACCGATTATCTTCCTAAGAAGTGAACAGGGGCAGTTTCTCGTTCCAATGGCCGTTTCTGTAGCGTTTGGCTTAATGTTCGGAACTATTATAACATTACTAATTCTACCTTCGGCGCTATTTGTGATAAACGATTTAAGAGCTATTGTAAAAAAATCTAAATCAAGAAAAGAATTAGAACCAGCCTATCAGCGAGAGTTAAGAGGGTAGTGGTTTTGATTATTATTATAAGTGACTTTATATTGCGAATATAAGGCAATATGATGACTAATATTTTAATTTCCTAAACGAAACTTTAGAAATAATTTTTTGAATATATAAAAATGTCATTCTTCCTTATGTGGAGAATGACATTAGAACTTCTTGTAATTTAAAGCCAGGCAAGCATTATTTTGGCGAATGAAATGAAACTGAGTTTCCTTCAGAATCAATAAACGTTGCCATGTACCCAATCTCATCAGTTATTTTAGTTTTTGGTAGTACAACTTTTCCTCCTGCAGCCTCAACGCGAGAAAGAGGTTCAGATAAATCCTCACCAGCATTTAGATATATCTTAGCACCCTTAGCTGATGGGGTATAACCCTCACCACTGCAGATGGAACCACCCACTCCGTCGGTATCGTTTGTGAAGAATGCCATCTTTGTCCCCATCATTTCTTGTTGCTGAAATTCAGTGTTAAGTACAGTACTGTAAAACTTAACTGCACGATCGATATCGTTTGCAGGAATCTCAAACCAGTTTACAGCATTTTTCATTTTTTCCTCCTATATAAATAATGAAAATTGTAATTAATTGGCTGCTTGTTGCTTCTAAATTAAAAGATGGATTGGAAATGAAAAGGTGTCAAAAGCTCAAACAAGCCTGTGCAACTCTTGTTTAATTATATATTGGCAGAACTTGGAAATCAAGGATGAAATTAAGCACAACAAAACTCTCAAAAATTTTTTATGCTGATAAAGCAATAGAAGTAACTTAAAAGGATCTATTTTAAAAGTATCATCTTCTTTGTTTGAACCATTCCGGCCGTCATTAATCGATAATAATAAATTCCGCTTGTCAACTCTTCTCCTTCAATATTGGCGGAAAATTCAATTTCATATATTCCTGCAGGCTTTTCCGTATTCACAAGTGTAAAAACTTCGTTTCCTAAAACATCGTAAACTTTCAAAGAAACAAATCCAAATTCCGCTATGCCAAATCCGATTTTAGTGCCCGGGTTAAAGGGATTTGGATAATTCTGATAGAGCACAAAATCTTCAGGTAAAAAGGCACCTTCAATATTTATATTTACCGGTTGTGGAAAATATTTAATCACAACGCCCCTTTCTCCCACAGCATATCCTGTTAGTGAATCGGTAAACATTAAATCAAATATCACTGCACTGTCAGGAGTTTCTATTTCACTCCAGCTTTCACCGTTATTACGGGTAAAAAGAAACTTGAATCCCGATGCCGACCAACCTTCCGTTAAAGTTCTGAAATCAATAGCAAATGAAAGTGCCGTTAAGGGAAGTTCAGTATAAACCCAGCTTACTCCCGCATTACTAGATTTGATATTACCAGTTCCAAAAAACCCTTCCGGATCCCCGGAGAGTGTGATTGCATTAAATGAGTCAAAAACAAACAGATCATAAACCTCATCGGGACTCACACCGGTTGCTGACCAGTTCTTACCAAAATCAGTTGTTCTCCAGATTACACCTGCAAAATCAAGAACGCCCCCACAGGCATAACCAAATTTTCTGCTGTAAAAATTGAATTTCAATACAGGCAGACCAGAAATAAGGTTAGAATCAATATTTGCTTCCTGCCAGGACAAGCCACCATCTGTTGTCCCGGCTATTGTTGATCCACCAAGCCAGCCCTCTAACGAATCAAAGTAAAAAACAGTGGTCATAAAAACATTATCTTCGGGATAGTCAATTGGCAACCAGTCTTCTCCACCGTTAGTCGTTTTAAGTACTGTTGTTCCAAAAGGCGGAACATTTCTTAAAGTTAAAGCCCAGCCTAAATTTTTATTTAAAAAGAAAAGATCGACAATAAAAGTAGTTACACTACTGTTCTGTTCAGTCCAGGAAATTGCGCCATCTGTGGTATGGATAATTATTCCATCTGCACCGGAACACCATCCTGTAAGACTATCAATAAAGAACACATGACGTAGTAACTTATCGGTAGGTTGTGCTATTTTTTCCCAATGACCCTGCCCATTTGCAATTGAAGAAAAAAGAACAATCACAATAAACGAGGAAAATATTTTCATTTGAAAAAGTTAAAAATCCACAATTTTGCTATAATAAAATACTTATAACTATCATAATCAGGTATACGAATTTTTGGATAGTCTAAAAGAGAAGAGATAGATTGCTTTCTTTAATTAGAACATAAAAGTTTTCCTGATCAATATTATCTCTGTAAAGAGAATATTTGCAGGAATGAGAGAACTCATCGGGTCGCTCTACCACATATGAGGAAATTATAAGAGAATCAAATCTAAACAAATTATCAAAGCCAATCTGCTGGCAATACATAAGACATCAACTTTGGTTTGCAAATAAATATTTTGTTGTATATTTAAGTTTTACGTTTATAATCGGCTCAAAACAAAGTAACACATATTTAATAATATTATTTAGATAAATGCAGTAATGAAGCTTGCATCTTCGTCTCAGGTTCATTTATGTATGAAATTTGGAAATAGGAGTTATTTTGTCTTCAAAATAATCCTTATGTTGAGCAATCCAGAAATAGTTCCCCATCAAATGGGATAATATAATTATCTCACACCTTCTGGTTGAGGCTATTTGGGTGTTTGCAGCTTAATCTGTTCAATCTTATTTTTTTATAATTATGGAGGAAACAAAAATGAATGCTCAATATAAATTTACATTATCAGAGAAAGACATACCTGAAGCCTGGTACAACATTAATCCGGATATGCCTGTCAATCCTGATAAAACTGCCTGGAATGTTGTGCTGCATCCCGGCACCAAAGAGCCAGTCACACCGGAATTTCTCTCTGTGCTCTTCCCAATGAGGTTCATTGGAGAAGCAGTTAGTATGGATCGATGGATTGATATTCCGGAGCCGGTTCGCGAAATTTACAAGCTCTGGCGACCCACACCATTGTTCCGCGCCCACCGGCTCGAGAAAGCTCTCAATACACCCGCCCATATATACTACAAGTATGAGGGTGTTTCTCCGGTTGGCTCTCACAAACCCAACACTGCCGTAGCGCAGGCATTTTATGCCAAAGAAGAAGGTGTTACCGGCATCACCACGGAAACTGGAGCCGGACAGTGGGGCAGTGCTATGTCAATGGCCTGCAATTTTTTTGGCTTGGAGTGTCACGTTTATATGGTTGGAGTGTCATACAACCAAAAGCCCTATCGTCGCATTCTCATTGAAAGCTACGGTGCATCGGTAACATCCAGCCCCTCAAATAAAACTCAGTACGGAAAAAAAGTATTGGCAGAGGATCCGAATAGTCCTGGATCGCTGGGGATTGCAATTTCAGAAGCGGTTGAAGCTGCTGTGGTTTCGAAAGGCAAATATAAATACTCACTGGGGTCGGTTCTAGGACCAGTATTGATGCATCAATCTGTTATCGGCCAGGAAAGCTTAAAGCAGATGGAGATGGCTGGTGAATATCCTGATATTGTGATTGGTTGTGCCGGTGGTGGTAGTAACTTTGCTGGCTTTGCTTTCCCCTTTCTACATCAGAACTTCACTAATGACAGGAATACCCTTGTTATTGCGGTTGAACCAGCAGCGTGTCCTACTCTAACCCGAGGTAGTTACACTTTTGACTATGGGGATACGGCAGCAACGGCTCCCATAATGAAAATGCACACACTAGGTCACACGTTTGTTCCTCCAGGCATCCACGCGGGCGGACTACGTTACCATGGTATGGCTCCCCATGTAAGTGCTTTGGTTGACAACGGCAACGTTGAGGCTGTAGCGGTTCATCAGGTTGCCACATTTGAGGCTGCAATGCAGTTTGCCAAAACCGAGGGCATTATTCCTGCACCCGAATCTGCACACGCAATCAGGACGACAATAGATGAAGCACTGAAGTGCAAGAAAGAGGGCATTGGCAAAGTGATTGTATTCAACCTGTCTGGACATGGTCACTTTGATTTATCGGCCTACGACAGTTACTTGCGGGGTGAATTGATAGATTATGAATACCCGGAAGAAAAGGTCCGCGAAGAAATGTCCCATTTGCCGGAAGTGAGCCTGAGATAATAATTTTTTGTTATTGATAAACCGGATCAAGGCTATTACTCAAATTATACGAAGCATTTAATGGCAAGTAATCTATTGGTGAGTTGAGTATTTCCACCTGAATTGTTCTCTTCACTATCCGAAAATGCAAGACGAGATTGATTTCAAATTGAGATGATTTATTGAGTAGGATTTTTAATATCTCAATTAAAATTTGTTGAAATCGCGCGAATTTTACTTCTCGGAATAAAGCATATCCCCAACTTTTATTACTCCCGTTCTCTCACAAACCATGTTCTGTCCAAATAGAACTTCTCCATTATTGTTTCTAAATTGTGCTAACGTTTTAAGCGGCTCCTGCCCGCTCTCACCCGAATCCTGATTAACTGTGGTAACCGAACACCTTGCGCATGGCTTAACGACTTTAAATTCAGTGTCTCCTATTTTTACTTTCTTCCATTTGTCTTCATCAAAGGCATCTCCCCCGCTAAACACTAAGTTTGGCCTGAATCTGTTCATTGGCAGGGGGACTGCCAGACGATTGTTCAGGTCATTTAATGATTCTTCACCAGTAATCAAAAATGGATATCCATCAGCGAAGCTAACAATTTTATTTTTTGCGAAAACCGGGTTAACCTTTCTCTTTGTAGAATCAGGCATATAAACTAAACTGCATTTAATCCCAATTGCTTTACTGAACCAATCATTAACATTGCCTCTATATTTTAGTGCTTGGACACTATCACGCCAAATTTGCACATAAATCTCCTCAACATCATAGAAATTTTCCTGGATACTTAATACCGGGAGTATGTTTTTCTTGTGCTTACTCAATAACCCAGTACCCGTTTTCTCAACTTCAATCAAAGCCATTTGTGGATAAGATCTCTGAGTTATAAAACAGTTAGTCTCATCAACCAGCATCCACCGTCGGTCGCACATTAAACCCCTTTCTTCAACCTGCGCTGTTTGCAGCGAAATGCCACCGAGAGATTTAATAGGATAAATATTAATTTCTGATAAGAAGTATCTGGCCATTATATATATTTTTATATACTCTTATTATCGAAGCGATAAAAGAAATTCCTTAAATGATGAGAATAGATTTGGGAGCATGACAGTCGTCTTCTGTTTATGTAATACTGATTTTAAATTTTCAGGCATCTTCACTTTCGTTTCTATAGCCTCTTCGACAGTATCAAGAAATTTTGCCGGATGGGCAGTCTCAATAAATATTGCGTTAACTTTTTCATCTTCATTATCTTGTTGAAGATAGTTTTGTAAACCTAAATAACCAACAGCACCATGTGGATCCATAATATAATTATACTTTTTATAGACATCCCGAATTACTTTAATTGTTTGTGAATCGTTGAAGGAACATCCAGAAACATCTTTACGCAGTTTTTCAACACTATCATCGTAAAGCGACAGCATTCTTACAAAGTTACTAGGATTACCAACATCCATAGCGTTTGAAATTGTATTGATAGAGGTAGCTGGTATATACGTACCTGTCTTTAAATATTGAGGAACAACATCATTTACATTTGAAGACAACACAAATTTTTTTATTGGTAGACCCATGCGTTTTGCTATCAGGCCGCTTGTAAGATTACCTAAATTTCCGCTTGGTACTGAAATAACAACAGGATCGTTGTTAATTTTCTTAGCTTGTGCATAAGCATAAAAATAATAAAACGACTGAGGTATTAAGCGGGCAATATTTATAGAATTAGCGGATGTAAGAGAAAAGAGCTTTTCTAACTCTGGATCTAAAAACGCCTCCTTTACAATCCTCTGACAATCATCAAAAGTTCCACCGATTTCAAAAGCAGTAATGTTGTTGGCAAATGTAGTCAGTTGCTGTTCCTGAATATAACTTACTTTATGGCTAGGGTAGAGTAGGAATACACTAATACCGGGCACATTGAGAAATCCACTAGCGACAGCGCTTCCGGTATCTCCCGATGTTGCCACAAGAATTGTTAATTCCTTTCCTGATTGTTTAGCATAGTATCCCATTAACTTAGCCATAAAACGTGCTGCAAAATCTTTAAACGCATGAGTTGGTCCATGAAACAATTCCAGACTGAATAAATTACTATCGAGCTCTCTCAATGGAGCATCGAAATCGAATGCCTCAGTAATGATTGCTCTTAACTTATCTTCCGGAAGTTCCTCGCTTAAATATTTATTTGCAACGCGGAAAGAAATTTCGTGAAAGGTTAAATCTGGTAATATGTTAAAAAAATCGGCGGATAATTCCGGGATTTGTTTCGGCATATAAAGACCATTGTCATCAGGTAGACTTCTTAATACTGCTGTTTTAAAATCAACCTCAGGACTTTTTTTATTTGTACTATAAAAAATCATTGCTCCTTTTAGGATATTATACGTGGCCCCTCTTTATTGATTTCTGAAATATAGATGTTATTATCAATATCTTTTTTATCACAAGCTGCTTTCATCGCTTGCCCAACATTATTTGCTATGCTTTTAGATTTTGATAACGCAAATATTGCTGGGCCAGAACCTGAGATACTGCATCCTAGAGCACCGGCATTCATTGCAGCTTTTTTAATTTCTATAAAACCCGGTATTAGTTTTGAGCGTAGTGGTTCAGCTATAACATCTTGAAGTGAGCGTCCAATTAAATCGTAATCATTCTTTAATAAACCAGTAACCAAACCTCCTACGTTTCCCCATTGTGTTACAGCATCTTTAAGAAGAATTTTTTTAGAGAGGATTTTACGGGCGAATTCTGTTTTTATTTCCCAAAAGGGATGAAGTATTGTGCACATAAGTTTAGCAGGCACTTCAAGCGATAAAGTATCTAATGGATTATAGCTACGTATTAGGACAAATCCGCCCAGTAATGACGGGGCTGCATTATCAGCATGAGCTGAACCACAAGCAGCTTTTTCTGCCTCTAACACAAAAGGTAACAACTCATTTCTTGATAGCGGATTATCAAACAATATATTTGTTGCGTATACTGCAGCTACAGCAGAAGCAGCACTTGATCCAAGCCCGCTTCCCATTGGCATTTTTTTATGCAGCTCAATTTCAATTCCCTATTTTTAAAAACACACCTGGCTTTTCAATTTTCCTTACAGTAGCTATATCGCCGGGTTCGTGAACAGCGAATCCCATTACATCAAAACCACATGCAACATTTGATACTGTTGCAGGTGCGAACACGCTAACTTCACGCGGCATTAATAATCTCCTAACATGGAATAACAGTTAATCAAAGATTTCAATTAAGTATTCTGATAATATCAGCAAATAAACCCGCAGCAGTCACCTCGGCACCGGCACCAGGACCTTTAATTACAAGAGGGCGATCGTTATAACGATCAGTTGTAAACGAGATGATGTTATCACTTCCGGATAAATTATAAAACGGATGGTTTGATTCAACAGCCTGAAGCGTTACCTGTGCATTACCATTTTCCAGTAAAGCAATATATCTTAAAACCTTTCCTTTTCTTTCCGCAGCAACACGACGTTTTTCAAACTCCGAATTGGATTTTTCGAATTCCTCAAAAAATTTTTCAATCGATGGTGTGCTACTACAATTTTCAGGTACCAGGTTTTCTACTTTTATGTCATTTAATTCCAGAGGAATTCCTATTTCCCTTCCTAATATCAGTAGTTTGCGTGCCACATCCAGGCCATTTAAATCATCACGCGGATCTGGCTCAGTATATCCGGTTTTCATAGCCATATATACGACTTCGCTGAAAGATTTTTCTTTACCAAAAGAATTAAAAATATAGCTTAATGTACCAGACAGAATTGCTTCTATTTTCAAAATCTTATCTCCACTTCCTCGTAGATCATTTAATGTACTAATTATTGGAAGACCCGCACCGACGTTTGTTTCATATAGAAATCTTGAACCACTTCGTGATGCCGCCTTTTTTAATTTGCTATATAAATCAAAACTTCCTGAATTTGCCTTTTTATTTGCAGTAACGATAGAGATACTTGCATCAAAAATTTTTTTATAATAATCGATAATTTTATCACTGGAAGTACAATCTATAAACACACTGTTTGGTAAATTCTGAGCAATCATATTATCTATGAATGACTTCAGATCAACACTAGCCACGGATTCATCTAGTTGTTCTTGCCACTTTTCAAGTTTTATCCCATTTGCATCAAAAACATTTTTTCGAGTGTTGGTTAATGCAACAAGTTTAATTTCAATTTGTCTTTCAGTTTTTAAAAAATGGTAATGGTCATTCAATTGATTAAGCAATGTACCACCTACAAGACCGGTACCAACAAAAAAGAGGTTTAATGATCGTGTCTCAGACAAAAAGAATGAATCGTGAATTGCATTAAGTGCTTTTACCTCGTCTTGTTTTGGAACGGCAACAGAAATATTGAGTTCCGAAGAACCCTGCGCAATTGTTACTACATTAATTCCGTTATTACCAAGTGCCTGAAAAAGACGTCCGGATATTCCCGGCGTCTTGCGCATATTTTCTCCAACAACAGCAATAACAGATAAGTTAGTTTCAACAATCGGAGGGTCGATTTGTTTGGTTTCAATTTCAAGACTAAATTCTTCTTCGATTATATTTTTTGCCCTTTCGGAATCACTCGGTGCAACGGCAAAACATATTGAGTGTTCGGAAGATGCCTGGGTTATTAATATTATATTAATTCTTTCTTTTGCAAGAGTGCCAAAAACGCGCATAGCCGTTCCGGTTACACCAAACATCCCACTACCCTGAACACGAAACAAAGCAATCTCCGGGATCGAAGTAACAGATTTAATTAAATAAGCAACAGGGGAAATTTCATCACTAATTATTGTACCGGAAAAATCTTTATTAAAGGTATTTCGAATTATTATTGGTATTTTCTCGTTCAATGCTGGTTGCATTGTAGGGGGATGAATAACATTAGCTCCGAAAAGGGACATTTCCATTGCTTCTTCATAAGTCAGTCTGTTAATGGAAAAAGCCTTGGGAACTTTTCTTGGATCAGCTGTCATAACACCATTTACATCTGTCCAAATTTCAATTTCCTTGGCATTTAATGCGGCGGCAACAATTGATGTAGTATAATCAGAACCTCCTCTGCCAAGAGTAGTGGTTTCAGAATTTTCTGTAAAACCTAAAAATCCTGTAATGACAGTTAACCCGGAATGAGATTTAAAGTAATCTTTTAGGTTCTGGTTGGACACCATAAAATTTACTCTTGCCGCCCCAAAGCTCTTATCTGTTCTTATTACATTACGGGCATCAAGATAATGTACTTTTTCTAAACTGTCTTTTAAACTTTCACTAACTATAAAACAAGACAGTCTTTCACCAAAACTCATAACAAAATCAAGCGTTCTTGCAGATAATTCTTTCACCAAAAAGATTCCGTGCAATATATCTTTCAACTCTTCAAAGGATTGATTTACAGTTTTTTGTACTTTCGATTGATTTTGTTTGATTAGGGTAGAAATAAATTGTGAATGAAAATCGATAAAATTTTGTAGCAACACCTTATATTGATTATCACCCAATCTGGCATTGTTGCTAATTTCAATTAGCTGATCTGTTGAATTTCCGAATGCGGAAAGTATTACAGCAAAATTGGCATTTTTGCTTGATACTTCCTTAATAATATTTATTACATCTTTGGCTCTTTCCGGTGTTCCAATAGATGAGCCGCCAAATTTCATCACCTTCATTAGATTGTAGTAATCCTTTTTTCTTTTAGTATCTATCTTTTCAGTCTGGATAAATTGATTATTATAATAAGTGCAATTTAATCATAAATAAGGCAGATGTCTTGTGTGTTCTAGTAACTCGGAAAGTCTAATAAAAATATTAATTTTTAATGGTTATTAAGGTTATCTCTGGTGTTGAATTGTATCGTAAAGGAGCAAGTGACATTCCCAAACCGCGTGTTACAATCACAAGTATATCATTGAACCAAAAGTCACCACGTATATAGCTCGTCTCAAAAAGCGTTGGTGTAAGCCAAATAAAAGGGAATAAAAAGGTGATTTGTCCCCCATGAGTATGGCCAGCAAGAAAAAGATTATAGTTGTTTTTTGTTGCTGCATCTATTAAATGTTGCCGGGGCTGATGCGTTAGAAAAATTTTTAAGTCACCCGATCCGGTTTTTACCAGGCTATCCAGTGTTGAGTTTTGAATTTTTTCAACATAAGTATAAGTAATAAATGTAATATCTATTGTAGCACTATCAACTTTAATCATTCGGTATGAGTTATCAATCATTTCGACATTATTTTTCTTCAAAGCATTTTTTACTTCTGTCAGACTTCTAGTTACATCTCCGCGGTATGCCCAGTTATCATGATCGCCTATGCACGAAAAAATACCATAACGCGAATGAAGCGTACCTATAAGATTTGCACTAATATCTATATACTTCGGTCCGGTAGTAATAAAATCACCAGCAACTAATATCAAATCCGTATCAAGTGCATTTACTTTATCTATATAATCTTTTAGTCTGCCCTCATCAGTGTAATGATCTGCCTGAAGGTCTGAAATAAATGCAATTCTGAAATTATTCAGAGCGTCCGGCAAACCCGACTTTTTATATTCAACAGGTCTTACAGAAACCTCATTGTAGTCATAGATAATCCTTGCCGGGATATAAACGATAAAAAATCCCGTTAGTATAAATACTAATACAGATTGGGTTTTTAAAAGTATGTCCTTGTGTTTTTTGTAAAAAGGGAATAACAGCAATTTAAAAATATCAATGACCAAAAAATAAATACCAACCTGTATTGTAAGAATAAAAAATATCCAGAAAGGGTATATAAACAAGTAATCGAATATCCGACTTTCCGGCATAGTCATATACTCTGAAGTAATAGCAAAATAAACGTAAACAATGATCAGAACTATAGGATACATATTCATCCAAACAAAAAATATCCTTTTCAAGATTTTGAATTTATCTTTGTAAAATGATGGGACAAGATATTTCAGGGCCAGTGAGGTTTTCTTTATGAAATAATACTCAACAACTACAAGTATCACTAATCCAATCAACAGTCTCACAATTATCCACATAAAGAATTGCTTTAAATCTATAACTTTTTAAATAACAGGTTACAAATTATGAATTATAATTCAATATTCTTTATGGAATGGATGAAAGAGTTCATTTTCTGATGATGGGTTCCTTGCCAGTAAATTTTATTGCAGTTCATACATCTGAAAAACTTATCCTGCCACGCAGCAACTTTGGGCGGAATCTGATTAATTACAACTTCCTTTTTAATAGGTCGAAGCAATCCATTGCATAACAAACACCGTGTAAATTCTTTTATCTCTTTAAGAAGATGAAACCTCCTTACAACTTCTTGTGTTTGATTCAATACCTCTTTGTTTCTTATATAATAGCCACGAGTAACTTTTGTCTGCTTTAGAATGCCTTTGTCTCTTGTTAGTATTGTACGCTTTTCATTTATTGAAATGTCAACAATCTCGTTATCTTCGTAACTGTTATGATACAGGACATCGAAGCCTAGCATCCGTAATGATCTGGCGAGTTTCCCCAGATGTACATCTAAAATAAATTTTGGTTTACGTAATGGTTTTGGTCTTAGATGTTGGACATCTGATATATCAAGTGATTCGAATACCGGATATACTGAAACATTGTCGCCGTCGTTAATAACATAATTAAAATCAACCGATTTTCCGTCAATCTCAGTGTGCGGAATGCCAAAGGCTTCAATCATATCTTTTACGGAAGCCAGATCAGTATAATAATGCCCAAAGTGTTTTTTCTTTTTGGACTCAGGTAGAAAATCGTTCAACTCCTCGTAAAACCTAAAATATACTTTATGCATCTTTCAAATATTAGTATATATTTTGATAAGTTTTAATATGAGGTAGAATTTTGCTAATAAACAACCTAACTTTTAAGTTCATGTGAAATTATCTTCAATTTAATTTTATTAAATAATAGCTTATTTAAAGGAAACATCTCCAAATGAAAAAATTTTATCCAATCAGAACTATAGTAATTTTATCCTTTTTGTTTGTTAGCTGTGAAGAAAGAAAACAAGTTGTCCACTGGGATACTTTTGTTGATAATTTTATTGCAGTCTATCTTGAGTTAAACCCAACCGAAGCTGTTGATGCTGGATTACACGAATATGACGGAGAGTTCCCAGATTGGTCATCAGATGGGATTCAGACACTTGTTGATTGGCTGCACGTTCAAAAAGATAGTTTAGATCTGTATATATTCGACACCCGCGAAAAGAAACAACAATTTGAGAAGCAATATCTGAAAGCTATTATTGATAAAAAATTATTTTGGTTAGAGACCGTAAAAACACCATTCACAAATCCAAGTTTTTATTTAGATGCAATCTCTCCAAGTGTTTATCTGACAAGGAAGTATGCCCCTCCTGATGTTAGGATGAAAGCGTTGATTACATACGAAAACAATCTCCCCGAAGCATTAATGCAAATGAAAGCAAATCTTCAGCTGCCATTACCATTTACTTTCGCAGAACTGGGAAGAAATGTGTTTAAAGGATATGTTAATTTTTTTAACAATGATCTTCCGTTAGTTTTTTCTTCAGTTGATAATGAAGAACTTCAGCAGGAACTTGCTATAGCAAATGAATTGGCAATAGAGTCCGTCAAAGAACTGCACGACTGGTTTGAAAGGATCCTGCCTAAAAGTAATGGCACCTATGCCTTAGGTTCTGAAAGATTTAAAGAGATGCTATGGGTAACAGAAAAAATTGATATTTCTAGCGAAGACTTAAAAATAATTGGTGAAGTTGATCTTGAGAGAAACCTTGCTGCATTAGAACAGGCCTGTCAAGAGTTTGCTCCGGATAAATCCATAAAAGAGTGTATTGAGAAGGTACATAGCAACAAACCGGAGGGCGGGGCAGTAGAGGGAGCTGCAAAGCAATTATCATTGTTAAAAGAATTTGTAGTTAAAAATAATGTAGTTAGTATTCCAGTGGAAGAAGAAATATTAGTTGAAGAAGCTCCTCCCTATAATAGATGGAATTTTGCTTATATAAGTATTCCCGGTGTTTATGAAGACAGGCTCCCATCTGTCTATTACATTGCACCTCCTGACCCAAGTTGGTCACGCGAAATGCAAAGGGGTTATATTCCAGGCAAAACCGAATTGTTATTTGTATCCGTACATGAAGTATGGCCTGGACATTTTTTACAATCGTTACATAGAAACAAGTCAAAGTATAAAATAGGCAAAGTGTTTTGGGGCTATGCTTATGGCGAAGGTTGGGCACACTATTCTGAAGAAATGATGTACAATGAGGGGCTTGGTAATTTTGCCCCGGAATACAAGATTGGACAATTAACATATGCACTGCTAAGGAATATCCGATTTTTATCTTCGATAGGATTACATACAGAAGGTATGACTGTTGAAGAATCTGAGAGAATGTTTATTAATAAGGGATTTATAAATCCAGGAGAAGCAAAACAGCAAGCCGCACGGGGCACATTCGATCCGGTTTATTTAAATTATACAATGGGTAAACTTATTATAATGAAATTGCGATCGGACTGGTTAAGCGCTAACCCCGATAAAACATTAAAAGATTTTCATGATGAATTCCTTTCTTATGGCGGACCACCTATTGTTTTAGTCAGAACAGAAATGATGGGTAGTACCGAAGGGAGTTTGTTTTAGGATTTTGTAAAGGGTTTGTCGTTTTATACTGCAATAAATGTAAAATAAAATCCCCTAATTTATTAACTCAATGTCTACTTTGGTAAGTGTGTTATCCATTAAAAGTAAATTCGTAACAAAAATATTTTTAATTAAGTTCGGGACACACTAATAATCAAATTACTGCATGCAGTCAGAATTTCTCCACCAGACTTTACGAGCGTTTAAACATAGAAATTACAGGCTTTTTTTCGGCGGACAAAGTTTTTCTCTTATGGGCACTTGGATGCAGCAGATTGCGCTCGGATGGCTCGTATACAGGCTAACCGATTCAGCATTTCTGCTGGGATTAGTAGGATTTTCATCTCAGGTTCCCACCTTTGCTTTAGCCGCCTTTGCAGGAGTGATGGCTGACAGACACAGTAAGCATAGAATTATAATTACCACACAAACCCTTGCGATGCTTCAGGCGTTTATTCTCGCTGTACTCACACTAACCGATACAATTCAGATATGGCATATTCTATTGCTTAGTTTATTCTCCGGATTGATAAATGCATTCGATATGCCTACCAGACAAAGTTTTGTAATTGAAATGGTTGAAGACAGGAATGATTTACCTAATGCAATTGCTCTCAACTCATCAATGTTTAATGCCGCAAGATTGATTGGTCCTACTGCAGCTGGATTTTTGATTTTTTCACTTGGTGAAGGGCTATGTTTTTTAATTAATGCTGTAAGCTACTTAGCTGTTATTACTGCGTTATTATTAATGAAAATTTCGCCGCTGGTTAATAACACAAAAAATGAAAAGGTGTTGGAAGGATTAAAAGAAGGAATTAATTATGCATATAAATTTAAGCCAATCCGGGTACTTCTTCTTTTGATAGGATTGGTAAGCTTAACGGGAATGCCTTATACGGTATTAATGCCAGTATTTGCAAGGGATGTTTTACATGGAAACGCTCACACACTCGGTTTTTTATTCGGGGCAGTTGGTGCCGGGGCATTAATAGGGGCACTTTATCTTGCTTCAAGAAAAACAGTTTTGGGTTTGGGAAGATGGATAGCAAAAGCCGCAACTATATTTTCGCTCGGTCTACTATTCTTTTCCTTTTCAAGAAATCTGTATTTGTCCACAGCTCTTATGCTTTTTACGGGTTTTGGTATGATGATGCAAATGGCCTCTACAAACACATTACTTCAAACTCTGGTTGATGATGATAAGCGTGGCAGGGTGATGAGTCTTTATGTGATGGCATTTATGGGAACTGCGCCATTCGGAAGTATAATGGCGGGCACGTTGGCAAGCATTATCGGGGCACCATTAACAATTTTATCAAGCGGATTAATTTGTCTAATGGGGGCTCTTGTTTTTGCTAAAAATTTACCGTCTCTCAGAGAGTATATAAGACCGGTTTATATTAAAATGGGAATATTGCCGGAAGTTTCTACAGGATTACAATCCACAACTCATTTAAAGATGCCGCCAAATTAATTCGTCTCTACAAAATTCATCATTATGAAAACACTTTTTTCACGAAATTAAACTCTTCATTTGTAAGTGGTTTATCCATTGCAGACAAATTAATTTTAACTTGATTTAAATTTCTAAATCCAGGAATAACCGCACCCATAAATGCGTAATGAAGTAAATATTGAAGAGACATTCGGGCAAGGTCTTCAACAGAAGAACCAAACCGTTCCTTTAGCTTTTCAAGCTTAGGCTCAAGTTGTGCAAGCTTTTCAGGAGAAAATCTATCCAACCCTTTTCGGTGATCACCATCTTCAAACTTTGGGGGAGAGATTTTTTTATATTTATGTAAAAGTAATCCCTGCCCAAGCGGCCTGAAAGCAATAAAGGATATTTTGTTTTCTTCTACTAATTTTCTGGTTGGTGAATTTTCATGAATAAAATTTTTCTCCATTGCATTTGCAAAGCTTTGAATCACATCCGGGTTAACTTTGGGAATAAGTTTTTGAAAATCTTTATTTGAATAGGCTGATTGACCAACCAATCTAACTTTTCCTTCATCACGTAATTTGTACATTACTTCGATTGCATCATCAAGATATTCATCCTTATCACCAAAGTGCCCGTGATGAAAATAATAAATATCTATATAATCCCTGTTCAGGTTTATTAATGATTGTTCGCACTGATGCCTTATGTGTGCCGCTTCAAATGCATGAGCCGCAGTGCCAGGATACCACCCTACCTTTGTGGCGATGATAAAGTTATTTGTTCTTTTGCCAAGAACTCTTGAGAGCATCCTCTCAGCACGTCCATTACCGTAAACATCAGCGTTATCGAAATGGTTCACGCCATGATCAATCGCATAATTAATTGCGTTGGCAACTTCCTCTTCATCAACATTAGCCCAACCATTTGGATCTCCGTTTACCCAATTCAGACCACCCATTGTCCAGCAGCCCAAACTTATTTCTGAAACCTCTACATCTGATTTTCCAAGTTTTCTATATTTCATGTTTTAACTCTAATCTCTTAATAGAAAAAATATTTTGATATTGCTTCATAGCGTTGCACCCCACAATGGCATAGCGAAATTTATTTCCTATTCTTATCAATCCACCTTGCCATATCTTTAGCAAAATAAGTAAGGAACATATCTGCCCCGGCACGCTTAATTGCCGTTAGCGATTCGATCATTACTCTTTCTTCGTCTATCCAGCCATTCTGTCCTGCAGCCTTTATCATAGCATACTCGCCGCTAACCTGATAGGCTGCAGTTGGCATATTAAAAGTTTGTTTGACTTCTCTGATCACATCGAGATAAGGACCCGCAGGTTTTACCATAACAATATCAGCACCCTCATCTATATCGGCTTCTACTTCTCTCAAAGCTTCTTCTATATTGCCAATGTCCATCTGATGAGATTTTCTATCACCAAAGGCAGGTGTCGATTCTGCGGCGTCTCTGAATGGACCATAATATCCGGATGAATATTTTGCAGCGTAACTCATAATAGGAATTTTGTTATAACCTTTATAATCAAGTGCCTGCCGAATAGCATAAACTCTTCCATCCATCATATCCGATGGTGCAACCATATCCGCACCGGCATCCGCATGAGAGAGTGCTTCTTTCGCAAGAAGAGAAATTGTTTCATCATTTAAAATCTCCTCCCCCTCTAAAATACCACAATGTCCATGAGAGGTATATTCACACATGCAGACATCTGTTATGATTAGTAGATCAGTTACTTTTTGCTTAATTGCCCCTATTCCTTTTTGTACGATACCATTTGGGTCGTATGCACCGGAGCCTTGCTCATCCTTTTTTTCAGGGATTCCAAACAGGATAACAGCGGGGATCCCCAAATCTCTTACTTCTTTGCATTCCTCTACTAAAGAATCGATTGAAAGCTGAAACACTCCCGGCATTGACTTTACCGGATTTTTTATTTTATTTCCCGGCATAACAAAAAGAGGATAGATCAAATCATTTTTTGAAACTTCAGTTTCACGAATCATATCACGAATTATAGGACTATATCTTAATCTTCTAAATCGTTTAAAATTATAATTATTCTTTTTCATTTAAATCTCCACAGCGGTTAATTATTTATTGCAAGTTTTTAATTTTTTCAACCACGTTTTCTGCATTCATCATACAATCACCAATTGAAATACCCCCTCGGTAATTTCCACTTAGGAATATTCCTTTGTTATTAATTTCAAAATGGTCAAAATAATTTTCGTGTTCTACATAACCCAGTGAGTACTGAGGAATTGATTTAGGCCAAAACCGTTTTTTTGTATACACGGTTGAGCCTTTAATTTTCATTATATCTTCAAACTCATTTTTTGCGCTACGAATTATATCATCTTCATTTTCGTTTACAAAACCAGGGTATCGTGAACCACCTATAAATAATGTAAATGACTCAGTATCCTTGTTTGTTCTGTTTGGAAATAAAACAGAACTCCAAATCGCCCCAAGAAAGGATTTATTTTCTTTTGATGGAATAAGAAAACCAAAACCGTCCAAAGGTTGTCCAATATCGACCTTATTGTAAACCAAATATAAAACAAGTACGGGAGGGTAGTAAACATTATCCAAATGATTTTTCAATTCGCCATCGAGATGTCTTAATAATTCTGAAGAATTATAAGCCGGAGTGGTTAAGGTCACAATATCCGTTAGCAGAGTTAAGTTTTGATCTCCAACTTTGTAAGCAACACCAATCTTACCCTCACCAGTTTTTTTGTTTTGCAATTGCTACTGGCAAAACTTTCATTCCGTTTTTGAAGGATAACATTTTGGCGCTCTGCCTTGATTGCTCCTTTCGTTTTTTTCTTTTACGAACACTCCTTATAGTTCCTAGAATTAATCCGCCATATTGTTCCTCAAGGGCATAGAGTTTTGGGAATGCAGACTTAACACTTAGGTCTTCAGGTTTTCCTGCATATACACCTGCAACAAAAGGGTTTACTGCATAATCTAAAAATTCCTGGCCAAGTCTCCGTTTAACAAACTCAGCAATACTCTGATAGTAGCCGTCATGTGATTTTCTGATAAAAGGCTCGGCCATTAATCTTAACTTAGCCCGAATTGAAAACAGGTTTGATTTGAGAAAAGCTTGTGGAGACATTGGTAAAGCCAGCAACCGGTTCTTACGAAGAATATATCTAGTATTCCCTTCCTTGTTTGCATAAACCAACTCGTCTCTTAGATTTAATTCCTCAACGAGCTGAGAAATAATTGGTGTAGTTTCCAAAGCGCTGTTCGGTCCGCGATCAAAAAGAAAACCTCCTTCAGTTACAGTTTCAATTGAGCCACCAACCCGATTATTCTTTTCTAAAACCGTAACATTAAAGCCCTCTTTATGAAGCAGATAAGCAGTAGTTAATCCGGAAATTCCCGCACCAATTATTATTACTTTTTTATTATTCATCATATTCACAAATAGTAATTATTCGTGTACAAATTTACAGAAATGTAATAAAGAATTTATTATTTAGTCTGGAAGGAACAAATATGGATACTCAAACTCACGGCTCAATATAGAGAAGGTTGATAACAAAGTAATGCAATTAATCCATCTGATCCAATGAAAATCATCCGGGATTTGTAGCAACTATCAATGTTTTTTGGATATTATGATCGGGCTGTTACGAATCGGACAAAAATGAGTACAAAACAAAAAAAGACCCCGACAATAATTGTAGGGGCCTTTAATTCTAATTTTATAGAAATGTATCAAAGATTTTATGACCTATTAATTAGCCCCGAATCTCCTTCTGAAGATTTTAGGTAATAATTGTTCATCAGGATCAGGTTCAGGCTCAGGTTCGAGCATTCTATCTATATTATGAATCTTAACGTTGGATTCATTTTCGGTTTCATATTCATCTTTCTCTTCCTCTTTTTCTTTCTCTTCCTTATTTTCATTAAACTGCTCTTCCTCAGTTGAACCGTCTAGAGCTGTTACAGAAGTATGCCCACTCGATATTGTTTTGGCAACCTCATCAAAATATCCGGCACCAACAAAACTCTGATGTTTAATTGCTCTGAATCCCTTTTCTTTCTCAAGAATAAATTCACGTTCTTGCAATTTAGAATATGCTGCCATTCCGGTTTTATTGTAATGAGAAGCAAGATCAAACATTATATAGTTAAGTGAATGAAAACCTGCCAAGGTAACAAATTGATATTTATAACCCATAGCCGCCAGTTCAGTCTGGAACTTAGCAATAGTTGCATCATCAAGATTAAGTTTCCAGTTGAAAGAAGGCGAGCAATTATAAGCAAGTAACTTATCGGGGAATTCTTTTTTAATTGCTTCCGCAAATGTTCTTGCTGCTTCAATATCGGGATGAGAAGTTTCACACCAAATGAGATCTGCGTATGGTGCATATGCTAATCCTCTGGCAATAGCAGATGGCAGACCGTCTGTAATTTTAAAGAAACCTTCTTCGGTTCTTTCACCAGTTATAAAGGGGTGATCATATTCGTCAATGTCAGATGTAAGTAATCCAGCTGAGTCTGCATCCGTTCTTGCAATTAATACAGTTGGAACACCCATAACGTCAGCAGCTAACCTTGCAGAGATCAGTTTCTGTACAGCTTCTTTTGTGGGAACAAGCACCTTGCCGCCCATATGTCCACACTTTTTTGCAGAAGAAAGCTGATCTTCAAAATGAACACCGGCAGCACCGGCTTCAATCATAGCTTTCATTAATTCAAAGGCATTTAACACACCACCGAAACCAGCTTCCGCATCAGCCACAATTGGAGCGAACCAATAAACTCCATTTTGCCCAGCAGCATGTAATATTTGATCAGAACGTAGAAGCGCATTGTTAATTCTTTTTACCAGAGATGGGACACTGTCAGAAGGATATAAACTTTGATCAGGATAAGTTTGCCCGGAATTATTTGCATCACCTGCAACCTGCCATCCGCTCACATAAATAGATTTTAATCCAGCTTGTACTTGCTGTACAGCCTGATTACCTGTTTGAGCACCCAATGCACGTACGATATCTTCGGAATGAATAAGATCCCACAATCTTTCTGCTCCCATGCGTGCAAGTGTATATTCGATTTCAATTGTACCGCGCAATTTTAAAACATCTTCTGCACTATAAGGACGTCTAATGCTACTCCATCTTGGATCTGTTTCCCATTGTTTTCTTAATTCATCAGCTTTGTTCATATTACCCTCATCTCCGATTATTTATTTTATTAATAATTATTATCGTTTCAAATGACCTTAAAAATGGATAATCATTTGAATGATTAATTCCAAAGGTCCAATAATGTGTGATGAGCAGTAAGACAAATATGGTACCATGAAAATCCCTAATAAAATTGCATAATGTTTGGTTTTTATTGTCGCAGATTGAGAATAAGTTTTAATTGGTTACAGAAATAAAGGCTAAAAAATTAAGCTGATGATATTGATTTGGGGGATTGAATAGTTGACTTTTGAATTATGATTCTACATATTGATTGCAATTTCAAGAATAAATACTTTATAGAACTATGCCATTAACCTTCCTTTGCGTTTCAAGTTATGAAAAAGGACACGACTTTATGCGCGAGTGTAAAGCCAATGGTTGTCGGGTTCTCCTTTTAACTTCTGAGAGCTTGAAAAATGCAGATTGGCCTCGAGACTCAATAGATGAATCTTTTTATATCCATGACAAAAATAAAGAATGGGAATTAAAAGATGCTATTTACGGTGTCAGTTTCATTGCACGTACGGAGAAAATAGATAGAATAATTGCATTGGATGATTTTGATGTAGAAAAAGCTGCTTCTCTTAGAGAACACTTACGTGTTCCGGGGATGGGAGAAACTACAGCTAGATACTTCAGGGATAAGCTGGCAATGCGTATGCAGGCAAAATCAAAAGGCATACCCGTTCCTGAATTCCTTCACGTCCTAAATTATAATAAAATAAGCGAATTTGCAGACCTGGTTCCTTTTCCATATATGGTAAAACCCAGGTTAATGGCGGGATCACATGGGTTAAAGAAAGTTAATAATAAAGAGGAACTGTGGAATAGAATTAATGAGCTTGGAAACGAACAATCTTTCTATTTAATAGAAAGGTTTTTAACCGGAAGTATTTATCATGTCGATTCAATTTTTTATCAAAACGAAGTCCGGTTCGCTCTTGCAAGCAAGTACGGGAAACCACCATTTGAAGTTGCTCATTCGGGAAGAGTATTTACAAGCAGAACTGTGGAACGAGGTTCGGAGTGTGAGCAGAATTTGTTAGAGTTGAATGAAAAAATAATTAAAGCAATGGGTCTGGTTATGGGGGTATCACACACTGAGTTTATTGAATCGGATGAAGACAGAAAGTTCTATTTCCTTGAAACTTCCGCAAGGGTAGGGGGTGCGCATATTGCTGATATGGTTGAGGCTGCATCGGGAATAAATTTATGGAGGGAATGGGCAAAGATTGAAATACTACGGGAAGGGGGAGAATACGAATATCCGAAGGTGTCGAATGATTATGCAGGAATAATACAATCTCTCGCAAAACAAGAATGGCCGGATCTGTCAAATTATAATGAGCCCGAAGTGAGGTGGAAATTAAATAAAAAATATCATGCGGGTTTAATTGTTAGCTCGAAGAAACGGGATCGAGTGGAAGAACTATTAGATGGCTACACCGAACGATTTTATGAAGATTTTTTTGCAACTTCTCCGATGAAAGACAAACCAAGCGATTAAACTGTTCTCGAATATTTAGCAGTATCCTCTTTGCGTTCAATATATCCGTCAAAATTCATTGCAATATTTCTTATCAGCAATCTACCCATCTGATTCACTTTTATACCATCACGAGTGACAACAACCAGATCATCCTCTTCCATTTCCTTTAGATTGTTTAATCCCCACTTAAAGTATTTCGTAAAATCAATATCAAATCTTTCTTCAATGGAAGTAAAATTTAATTCAAAATCGCACATAATTCTCATTATTACTTCTCTTCTTATATGATCATCTTCGTTTAGCTTATATCCTTTAGCAGTAGGTATAGTTTCGTTATCAAGTGCATTGTAGTATTCCTTCTCTGTTTTAAAGTTCTGCGCATATATATTATTTAACTGGCTTATAGATGTAATACCCATAGCATATAGATCGGCACCGGCATTTGTGCTGTACCCTTGAAAGTTTCGGTAAAGATTTTTTTCGTGAAGCGCAACCGAGAGCTCATCGTTTGGTTTTGCAAAGTGATCCATTCCGATAAAAACATATCCGGCATTTGTAAGTTGTTCAATTGTGGTTTTAAGTATTTCTAACTTCACCTCAGGAGTTGGAATATCTTCCTGATGAATTAATGCCATATGCTTCTTCATCCATGGAACATGAGCGTAATTAAACACAGCAATTCTATCGGGAGAAATATCAATAATTTTATCAACAGTATCTGCAAATGAATCAACAGTCTGGAAAGGCAAGCCGTATATCAAGTCGAGATTAATGCTCTGAAAACCGAGCTCTCGTACCCAGGTTACTACTTTTCTTGTGATATCCTCGGGTTGTATTCTGTTAACAGCTTTCTGCACAGTATCGTTGAAATCTTGTACACCCATACTTATTCTGTTAAACCCATTATTCCTCAATGCCTCAAGATGTTCCTTAGTAAGTTCACGCGGATCAATCTCACAGCTGTTTTCTGACCCATCCTCTTTAAATTTAAATGATTTATTAATGTATGATGCAAGCAGATTTATTTCATCGGGATTAAGATGTGTTGGTGTTCCTCCACCCCAATGGTGCTGCGAAACTTTTCTAGCCGGTAATAAATATGTTCTGAGCAAGTCAATTTCTTTCTGCACATATTTTATATATTCATTAATTCTTGCTCTGTTTCTTGTAATTAGCATATTACAGCCGCAAAAGAAACAAAGTGTATCGCAGTATGGAAGATGGAAATAAAGGGATAGATCGGGGAGATTCTGTCCGTAATTGGTTTTAACTATTTCATCAACGTAATCGTCCTTTGTAAAGTTCTCATTAAATTGTGGAGCCGTTGGGTAACTTGTGTACCGGGGTCCAGGTTTATCGTATTTTTTAATTTTCTCTAAATCTATTTCAAACATCATTACTCCTTAATGCAACCTAAGTTGCCATTGTTTTCTTACTTTCCTTAAGATGAAATGCAACGCTTTCCTCTTTAACAAAATCAACCAGTGCTTTCGCATGTTCCGGATTTATATCCGGCAAAATACCGTGCCCAAGGTTAAATATATGTCCTTCTCCTTTTCCGTATGACTCAAGTACTTTGCGAGCTTCTCTTTTTATAAAATTGGGCTCAGAGTAAAGGACCGTAGGATCAAGATTACCTTGTATGGCAACCTTACCTCCAAATTTGTCTCTTGTTTTGGTCAGGTCTATCGTCCAGTCTACACCAATTACATCAGCACCGCAATCTGCAGTTGTTCTCATTCTATAATGGACTCCCTTTGGAAAGTAGATAATCGGTTCACCATTCCGATTAATCTTTTCAATCACCTGATTTACATATTTCAATGCAAAAACAAGATAATCACGAGGGGATAGTATCCCCGCCCACGTATCGAATAATTGGACGGCATCAGCACCTGCCGAAATCTGTGCAGATAAATATTCGGCAACTATGTCGGTAAGTTTATACAGTATACTATGTGCTAATTCGGGATTATTGTATATCAGTTTCTTTACATTAGCAAAACTTTTTGAGCTTTTTCCTTCAACCATATATGTTAGCAAGGTCCACGGTGCACCACTAAAACCGATTAAGGGTACCCTTTGGTTCAATTCTTTTTTTGTCAGGGATATTGCATCAAAGACAAATCTAAGCTCATCATAAACATCGGCTTGTTTTAGCTTGGAAGCATCTAACTCGTTCCTTATCGGGGAATCAAATACCGGACCTTGTCCTTCGGTCATCTCTAAATGCATGCCCATAGCTTCAGGAATTACAAGGATATCGGAGAAAATTATTGCAGCATCAACACCCAATATATCCACAGGCTGAATAGATACCTCTGCAGCTAATTCGGGGGTTTTACACATAGTTAAGAAATCATACTTTGCACGTATTACTTGGTATTCGGGTAAATACCTGCCAGCTTGTCTCATAATCCAAATCGGTGTCCTATCAACAGGCTCTCTTCTGCAGGCTTTTAAAAATATTGTGTTTTGTAGTTTTTCCAATTTTATTTCCTTTGGTTTTAGGTGTTATAGTAACTGAGAATTTTCTTAATTAATCCTTCAATAGTATATTCATCTGGCATAATGCTGACCTTTACTCTTCTGTTTTCTATAGCGGTCTTTGTTGTAGGGCCTATTGCCGCGATATCATAACCCTTGAAGTATTCTGCCGGGTTAATAACATTTAATATTTGTAAGAAATTTTCAAAGGTTGAGGGGCTGGTAAAAATAAAAAGATCCGGGTTGCTGCTATTTAACTTATCAAGATTATTTTTAATATTCTCCTTGGTTGGAAGTGAAACATTGTAAACCGGCACAGAATTAATCACTGCACCTAGTTCCTTTAATCCTCTAGGCAGTTCTTCTCTACCAATAGCTGAACGAGGGATAAATACAACCTTCTTGTTCAAATTAAATTTTGCAAGCTTCTCGACGACCCCTTCTGAACTAAACCTTTCTGGAATGACATCAACTGGGATATTGTATTTTTCACATACGGATGAAGTCTTATTTCCAACAGCAACAACTTTTTTCGTACTAAAATTAATTTTTATTTTTAACTCATTGCATCTCTGATTGAACATTTGCACAGCATGGGCAGACGTAAAAATTATAAAATCGATTTTGTCTTGTGAACTAATTATAGAATCGAACTCATCCCAATTGGATGGAGGAACAATTTCAAGTGTAGGGAACACGATTACTTTTGCACCATATTTTGTAAGCTCGGAAGCGGATTCATTTGATTGTTCTACAGTTCTGGTTATAATTATCGTTTTATTCTTCAATGGCAGTACAACATTGTTTTTGAAACCCGAGTAGAGCGCATGAAGAATAAATTCAAACAATCTCTCCCTTTCTATCTTTTTCCCATTCTCGTCAATTTTTGTTTCAATATTTCTTTGAATCGTTCCGTATATGGTTCCCATTATTGAAGTAACGGCAAAATCTTTGTCAATATTCCTAAATACATTTTCACTGCTTCCATTATCAATTATGCCCGATAAAATAGTTTTAAGTTGATGGTCCAAATGGCGCAGTTCAACACAGAAGTCATTTTCAGAATTGAGTGATTCTTTCCGGTACATTAGAAAGAAATTCTGATATTTCATCATGAACATATAAAGATGTACGGTGAATGAACGAAGAGAATCGATGCTGTTCTGTTCAACCTTTATTTGTTGCTTTAATGATCGGATAAGATTTTCCATTCTCAAACACATAATTGAAAAGTACAAATCCTCCTTTGATGAGAAATAGTTGTACACAGTACCTTTTGCAACCGAGGTCAATTTTGCAACATCTTCCATCATAACTTCATGGTAACTTTTTTGCGAGAAAAGGTTCGCAGCAGCCTCAAGTATGCGCTCTCTTTTTATCTGTTTTTTTGTTTCTCTTTTTTCTGTCACTATCATATTTTCGAAATTAATTTATTTGCCAACCATTCAGAGCTAAAACATCTCCGCTAGACGGATTGATTAACATTTCTTTGCCACTGCCGCGATATCCGAAATCGCCCTGAAATTCCCTTAATGTAGTTAAAATACGCCAAACATATATTTGTCTTTCAGGATTCCATAAGAATGTAATTTTCCAGTCTTTTATTCCTTTCTCTAAACCCTGTCCTTTAGCAATTGTTACAGCACTATCTTTATCAACCTGCCAATCACACTGAGCAGGATTCTTATTACAATTTGGTATTCCAAGAATATCTTTGTTTTCAATTACTGTACCTGAATTATCAATCGCAAAGGTGATTACAGCTTTTACATAAGGTTTCTCGGGTATGAAAAGATTATAAACCATCTGGTAGTTTGGAGGAGAATATTTTGTTTTTATTTTATCAAGGGAGATATAATTATTAAAAAATGCCGCACCAGTTTTAGAAACAACAAAAAGATTCGCTTCTTGAATTATATTAATTGGAATATCGGTTTCCCTTTGTTCATTAATGCTTGTATGACCGCATGAGTAATAAATAGAGCTAAGAATAGTAACAGCTACAATTACTTTCAAATAATTGTTTGGCATTTCATTTACTCTTGGATGTTTTGTAAATGTCTTCCAAAATCGATTTTGCCCCGGCTCTCAATAAATCTTTTGCAAGAGATTTACCTAATTTATCTGGGGATATTTTACTACCCCTAACCTTTTTTCTGAATGTAATTGATCCGTCTAAAGATCCAACCATTGCATCGAGATAAAGTCCGTTTGCTTTAACTTCCGCAGTGGCTCCGATTGGAACCTGACAACCACCTTCAAGTGTTTTTAATAATGATCTTTCAGCCAGAACAGATGTATATGTATCATTATCGTGAATTGAATGAAGTAATTCCTTAACAAATTTATTCTCTTTATGCATCTCCACCCCCAAGGCACCCTGACCTACTGCGGGTAGTAATAATTCTGTACTTATATATGAAGATATATACTTTTGCAATCGTAATCTTTCAATACCTGCTCTTGCTAATATTATCGCATCCCAATCTGATTTTAGAAATTTGTTAATTCTTGTTGCAACGTTACCTCTTAAGTCTGTGACGTTTATATCTGGACGAAGATGCAACAATTGGCATTTCCTTCTTAACGAGCCCGTTGCTACAACTGCCCCCTCCTTAAGATCTTCGATAGCGATCCCCTTTTTGCGTGCAATCAGAACATCCTCAACATTGTGTCGTCTTGTTACCGCCCCAAGTTGCAACTCATCAGGAATTTCCGTTTGCAGATCTTTCAGGCTGTGAACCGCCAGATCTATCTTTTTATTGATCAAGGCAATTTCAAGTTCTTTTGTAAAAAGACTCTTATCACCAATTTTTGAAAGAGCCACATCCAGAATTTTATCCCCGGAGGTTTTTATTATTTTAATCTGAATCCTTATGTCCCGGTTATTTTTTTCCAGTTCTTTCTTAATATAATTTGCCTGCCACAAAGCAAGTTCGCTTCCTCTTGAGCCCAATATTATTTTCTGTACTTGATTTTTACTCATTACAAACACTTATTCTTTTATATCAGACTTTGCTTTATCAATACCAAACAGGCTTCGGATTATACCCATCTTTGTTGCAGCATCTTCTGCGCCAGTGCCGCTATCGTTAACTTTTTTCAATTCCACAGTCGGAGCATGAAGAATTTTATTAATGATACGCTTGGTTACAATTTCAAGTTTCTCTCTGTCATCAGCAGAAAATTTATTAATGTTCTTCTCAACTTCTTCTGCCCTTATTGCATCGAAGTGGTCTCTTAAATTTTTTATTGTTGGTGCAGACTGCAGTGAATTATACCATTCAAAAAAGGAATCAAGCTCTTCTTCATAAATATGATATTATTTTCTGCGCTACCAGTTCGGAAGATATTCTGATACGAAATCAGGATGTTGAGACAGCAAGGAAGAAACGAGGTTATGCCCCTATGGTACTCATGGATATAGCAGTACCGCGCGATATTGATCCGGAATCAAAAGAGATAGATTATGTCTTCTACCACGATATAGATTCACTTAATATAATTGTTGAGCAAAATGTTGCTAAGAGAAGAGATGAAATTCCAAAAG
>JARRKK010000058.1:0-9989 GCA_037388105.1 Ignavibacteriaceae bacterium
CAAAAATTGAGGAAATAAAATTGCAACTTTGGTTAACAATGAAAAACCTGCAGGTAATTATGAAGTTGAATTTGATGCTGCTAATTTAACGAGTGGAATTTATTATTATAGGTTGCAAGCTGGAAATTACATCGAAAGTAAAAAAATAATTTTGATGAAGTGAGAAAATCTTTTCTAGGGAGGTATTAATGGAAAAATCAATGACAACCACATCTTTTGAATTAAACGGTTATCAGATCACTAAACAACTCGGTTTAGTGCGTGGTATAGTTGTAAGATCCCGTTCACTATTTGGTACGATAGGTGGAATGCTTCACACAATAGTGGGAGGTAATATTACATTATTTACTGAACTTTGTGAAAAAACCAGGGGGGAAGCATTTGATATGATGGTATCTCACGCTGAAGAAATGGGGGCAAATGCTGTAATCGGAATTAGATATGACGCAACAGAATTAATGAGTGGTGTTTCTGAAGTATTGTGTTATGGAACTGCAGTTGTTATCTCGCCTCGTTAACAATGTGTGTTGTCGCATTACAATGTGTTGAGCAAGAAAGTACTAATTCCCGATAATTCAGAAAATCTAAGAAAAGTTTTTACGTTAATTTTTCGTTAACGAAGGAGGGCGTTAATTAATTTTTTCAAACTGAAAGCCGAAAACTTTGTTGAAACTATATTGAAGATTTTATTCAAGTAAGGAAAGGATACCTCCCTCCAATAAATTGTTGTTTGGAAGGACAAGATCGAAAATTGGTAATAGAGATGATATGATAGGAATTAAAACTTAAACTGAAGCGAAAAAAGATTAGCATTCCCCAAGCCAAGTGAGAATGGCATGTAGGCATAATCAAATCTCAAGTTTCCCCACATCAAACCTAATCCCGCAGTTAATCCTTTTGCTTCGTAACCGGATTGGTAGCCTATACGAAGCGCAAGCAGTTTATCATAAATTACATCTGCACCAAGATTAAAATGAATATCATCTGTATCGAGATAAGACTGAAGTTCCATAACAGCAACAAAATCTAACTTTGCTGATTCAACATCAAAATTGTATGCAGATCCCAAACGGAAATCTGTCGGAAGCTTTGTTTCTTCAGTTCTCAATGCGTTCATAGAACCAATATTTTTGATAACAGTTGATACTGTTAATCCTTTAATAGGTAGATTATAATTTAATCCGAAATCGAATCCCCAACCGTTTGCTTCATCACTTAGTAGTCCTTCGTACAAATATTTTATAGTTGTCCCGAATGAAAGTTCTTTCCAAACATAAAAACCAGTTGATAAACTGCCATAAAAATAGTTCGCATTAATTTTTGTATCCGGATCACCCGGGCGGGTTCTGATCTCAATATCACTGACAGTTGTATAATTTAATCCTATTGCCCATGGCAAACCAAACATATCCCATTTTATACCGAAGTTTTCACTACTTACATCCTGGATCCAGGAACTATGCATAAACATAACTTCATTTAACTTAAACAACGGTAGTCTAGCCGGGTTATAATAAAGAGCAGAGAGATCGTTTGATGCAGAAGCACCTGCATCACCCATTGCAATATTTCGTGCACCAAACCCGAACTTTAAAAATGATAACCCGGAATTACCCGCGGTTTGCGAATAAATCGTTGAAGTTATTATTAGTAATATGGATAATGTCTTTACCATATAATTAAAAATTAAAATTTAAACCAATAATATGCCTATCACTGCTAGAATATTGTTCAATTACAAAAGCATAATCAACACCCAGGACTAAACTACCAAAGGATTTATAGAAAGAAAATCCCAATGATGGTCTTACAGGCCAATCTGAATTACTCAGATTGATTTGATCAATTCCACCTCTCAAATAGAATCCATTGTAAATATTATATTCAACCCCAGCACGCAAAATATTTGTGCCTGCATTACTAATTTGATATTCAAGTGCACCTAATAATCCTAATCCCTTGTTAAAATAACTTGCACCAATTTTCGTTAGTGTTGGAAATTTATCTTTTGTTACTGCTCCATCTTGCTCATACACAGGACTTGTATCCCATTCATACTTGCTATTTAAATCAATAATAGCCAGGGAAATTGTAAACTCTTCATTGACTCGATAAATTGCACCAATATCAAATCCAAGATTTGTTGTTGTGATCTCTTCAAATAATTTATAATAATAAAGCTTTGCTGTTACACCAACTGAAAATTTTTCAGAGAAACGGTTTGCGAGTGATAAAAAGAATTGATTCTCTGAAGTGGAAAGTTCTCCGGTTGGAAGCCCAGTATTATCCCTGCCATCAATTTTACTAACACCCGCGTTTATAAGTCCAATACTTAATCCAGCACTATTCCTTGGTTTAGGATTTATAACTAATGAATCCTTCTTTGAATAAAAATCAAACCTGCGTGTGAAACTTAAGAAGTTTAATGATCTATCCAGACCAAGAAAGGAATATCCTGTCAAAACGGAATTTCCATCTTGAAATGTTGTTACTGCAGGATTGTAATATGATACTAGTTCACCCTCAATTACAGCAGACATTGAATTACCCATTCCAATTCCTCGTGCACCGTAACCCATCCTGCTGAATGCACCTACCTTTACACTCATTTCAGAAAATTGTGGTTGAGCGATGGCTACACTACTAAATAAAATTATTAATACAATAAGAATTCTTTTCAACATCAGCTTTACTGCATGACAATTATTTTTCCGAAAAGAGGATCGTCAGAATCAACATCAACCCTGTAAAAATAAACTCCGTTAGGAACAATGTTTCCTTTATCATCTGTTCCATCCCAAAATTCGGGTGGTCCTTCGATGCTGGTCTGTCTTGTTATATTCTGAATAACAGTCCGGACGTAATTCATACCAAAATCGTAAATACGGATCGTTACCTCAACAGGTTTATTATCTGTGCTATAAAGAATTTTCAATTGCTCTTGCTTGGGAGAGAATGGATTCGGATAACAATAAGTCGTAGAGTTATCTTTCAAAGGCTGTGCAGCAAAATATATTTTCGCCTGACCTCTCCATAAGCTACTCTCTACCAATTTCAATAATCCATCATTTGATCCGAGCCAAACATCATTCTGTTCCGTCGAAGCACAATAATAAATATCAGTATGTAAAAATATTTTAGTTGTTGGATCAGTGATAGTATCAATAACTGCAGTTGGAAGTATCCAGCTGCTGCCCTGGTTTATTGATCTGAAAGCGCCATTATCTGTTGCGGCAATAACATCGGAATTTTTAAAACCAAAATTGTGCGTGCGTTCATTTTGGAGGAAAGTCTTCCATGATGCACCCCCATTATCCGAAGAACTAACGCCATAATACTCGCTTGCTTCTTCAGCTTTCCATGTAGCAGCCCACAATGTACCTGTAATACCATTGTATCCAAGTGCAGTAATAAAGTTTCCGCTTATTGGTTCGTTTTGATTTTGATGATTGAACTTAACCCAGCTTATCCCGTTATCTGTAGATTTATTGATCCCATCTGCTGTGCCGACGTATAGTGTTGCATCATTAATGGCAATTATTGAAAAAGCACGATGGTTCAAATTCCCTTCAGTGCAGAAGTCGCCGCCTACAGGTGACAAACAAAAATCAAGTGTATCATTTGGACTAATTGAATTTAAGTAATCGGGAGGGAGCACGACCCTTTGCCAGGTTTCTCCTTTATCAGTGCTTTTCCTTGTTCCCCCTGCAAAGGAAGTAATCCAGACTGTCCCCGGCGTAAAAGCAATATCGAATGTAATATTTTGTTCTTCAACAGTAACGGGAAGAGCTTGAAGAGTATTAATACCATATTGAACAGTTGTAGAGTCCGGATCATCTATGGGTTGAGGAACAGCTGTCCAGGTTAAACCGTTATCAGTTGTGTATTTCAATCCTGTCCCGGCAGAAACACTTTCACCTGCAACGCCTTCAACTGACTTTGCTGTGGCAGCCCAAAATGTACCGTTATCATAACCAATAGCAGACGTATTGTCTGTGCCAAATACAGAAGTTCCATAAAAATTATCCCAGCTTTCGCCTCGGTCAAATGATACACTCACTCCCCTGCTTGTACCAAGCCAAACC
This sequence comes from Ignavibacteriaceae bacterium, assembly GCA_037388105.1. GTDB lineage: Bacteria > Bacteroidota > Ignavibacteria > Ignavibacteriales > Ignavibacteriaceae > BMS3ABIN03. The sequence goes on from JARRKK010000058.1 coordinate 4,086, forward strand.
GTATCACCAATTGTAATGATATCAAGAATGCTATTACTTGTAGGAAGATTGGAATTGCCTTTAAATAAAGTTTTCTCAACATCAGTTATATAGTATTGCTCAGGTGAAATCTGAGCATTAAGATTTCTTATAAAAAATAAAAAGAATACGAAAAGAAGTTTATACATAATTACTGGATTAACACGAAGTGATCAATTTTATTGCTGAATTTTCCTCCCCGGTCTTTCGCTTGAAATTCAAATCGATAAGTACCCTTTGCGTTAGTTTCATCAACCTGAATAAGCAATGAATATATCCCATCTCCCGCTTCCTGATCGCTATGTTCAGTAGCCCCATCATCGAACATCTCATTTCTTGTACCGCTTGTAGTACCGTTTGGTCTGTAAACAACAAAAAAGACCTGCTCAATATCATTTTGTCCGTTTGGATCAGTGGCTTCAACAGATGTATTAATGACGGTTGTAGCCGTTACTGTCACTGTATCGGGATCTATGATTGTGTTTGCAATTTCCGGCGGATAATTTATACCGTTGTTAAAATTAAAACTACTAACGGCTGCTAAATTATTTGTGCCGTTTGTTCCAACAACAAAAACATTAACTGTGTATTTTCCATTTGTGAATTCTTCCTGCATTACAAGTTGGTTTTGATAAACTGTATCATTCACAAATATTAAATCGACCGGAGATGAGTTTATTGGTACATTATCAGGGTCTAACAGATCAAAAAATGCATGATTTATTTCACTACCCTGCTGAAGTATTACTCTTACCGTTAATAAGGAATCACCAGGATTACGAAGTTAAATTATATCTTTTATCCCTTCAATTTTTATAACCGGGTAACTATTTGGAGAAGAATCAATGATTTCATCAAATGTTTTATCACATCCGATAAAGACGAAAGGGAGCAGCAGTAGAACGATTTTTTGCATAAGTAAATATTATTTTTAGTCAATCCTCTTAAAAGGTAAAAATTATTCTACACCGGCTAATTATGGTATTGATAATACGATCGGTGTTGGAGAAAATGAGATAAGAAAAATTAAAAAACTTAAATATCCCAGTTTCATTCTTCCCTTATCCAGCTCTACCGGATCAGGAATTGGCGGATGTTTTAATTTTATTACAAAGTACAGAACTAATGACCAAAAAAGCCATCCACTCCAGCCTATATCTAAACCCAATTCCATTGTTGAATCAATAATTCCCATCACACCAAGAGCAAATAAAAATATAAAAGCAATATTGGAGATTTTATATGATTTTTCATCACCGAACATTGTATAAGAAATATGGCCGCCGTCAAGTTGTCCAACAGGAATCATATTCATCGATGTAATGAACAATCCAAACCAGCCAACACAAAGATAAGGGTAGTGGTAAATCTCGCTCATCGGGGGAAAAAATGTAGACGGTTCGGATAATATATTTCTTAGCAGTGCAAATAATATTGAATCGCCAAATACCATGTTTATTGAATTCTTTCCATATTCAGGGTCGAAGTAATTCGGATGAATTGATAACAAGTATTCAACCCCAGCTACATGAGTAAAACCATAAATCAGTATAATTATACAAGCAACAAATCCTGTTAAAGGGCCTGCAATACCAATATCGAACATTGCTTTTCTTGAATATATTCGTGAACGGGTCCTGATAACTGCACCCATCGTACCAAAATTAATAAAGTACGGAATCGGCGGGAATGGAATATAGAATGGTAATGTTGCACTGACCTTATGATATTTTGCCGCGAAGTAATGACCAAATTCGTGAAAGGAAATTATAAGCATTATAGAAATTGAGTAAGGCAGACCCTGAACTAAAGTTCCTATTTCATACGGTCCCATTGTCCCTGTGGTCCATTCCATACCTGCAATTGTGGTTGTAATAAATGTAATAATGAACAATCCTATGTGGAGTAAGTAATTATCTTTTTTCTTTCCTTCTGATGAAAGCTCGGGTTTCGGAATATTTAGGAAATTTGAATCTGGCATAAATTAAATATCTAAATTAAACCCTACACTAACATACTTTTCATTTAAATCAAAGAATTCTCCATGGACACTTTTACCAGAGAAATAAGCAAACAATATGCTAAATCCTCTCTCAAAAGGTTTCCCAAGTTTCACTCCGATTTTTAAAATGTTATTTCCTGAATAAATATCATCAATACCACTAACACTAAAATCATAAGCTACAAATGGAGTAACAAAACCATTACCCAATTTTAAAATGTAATAGTCGAAACCGATTTGGTAGATCCCGTTATTTATTATTGTTGGAGATATATGTATAATATAAGTTAGACCAAGATATAATCTAAAACCATTAATGCGGTAGTATGGAAACAATTCAAAAAATTCTTTACTAAAAGTAATTGGTTCCCTTCCTTCTATCCAGCTCCCTGATTGAGCATCGTATCTACCATCAACCAGATGAGCACTGATATGGCTAAAACGAAATCTGACACCAAGCTCTTTGTTGTTATCAATAATTTTATAACCGGTATTCAGACCAAACAAATAATCAACTGTTTCAACAGGAAATTTAAAGTTGTCTTCACCTCTCAATCTTGTATAAGTGAATAAATCCACTCCGACAGATATATTTTTAGTTCCTGTTATAATTTGAACTACATCTCTTGATGTACCTATATTAAGTCGTAATTGATTATCATCCAAAGCAAACATGAACCCGTTACGAGGTTCGAGAAAGTTTGCAGTAAATGGTTGAATGTTTAACTCAGATGGAAACCATTCAGTTGTTTGTGAATACAGGCAAGTAGATAATAAAATCAGAAAAAATCCCAGCCATTTTTTCACAACTATTACAACCTCAATTTAATATTTTTCCGCTGTAACTTTTGTTTAATCAGTTTATTGTATCCATACTTAAATTTTGATGTTATACTTGCAACTGAATATAGGTTTGTTGGAAATGCAAACGAGGGTTCGAAATAACAGTTAACCGTACAACCTTCACAAAAATCAAATCTGCCTTCCATCTTTTGGTAATAATTGTACCTTTCAGAAATTCTAATTTCTTTAATTGATTCGTTGATGGGAATTCTTTCATTTTCAAAGTGATAGCACGGAAGAATAATTTCGTTGTAAGGTGAAATTACAATAACCCTTGAAACAGCTTTACAAGATGGATTATATATATCATTACCGCCATCACGCCTCAACTTCATAAATCCTTTGTTCAAATAAATATTAATTTTACCATCACAATAATCATCAATGTAATCAACTGCTTCTTCCGTTAGACCCGGGTTTCCAAAATATGAGAAAACAGGATTCACGAGCAGTACCAAATCTTTTTCATTAGCAATCTCATGCATCTGTGGTAATTTCTTATAAGTATTGTTTGTAACCGTGAATAGAATGTCAGGGAATTCATCTAAAGATTTTGCAATCTCTATACTTTCAAAAACGGAGTTGTAACAATCGACTTTTCTTATCTGGTTGTGTTCATTTTCGTCAGGAGAATCAAGTGAGAAATGTAATAAATCAACTTTTCCGGCTAACCGTTCAGCAAATTTAGGATAAAGCAATGCGTTTGTTGTAATGCTTGTTTGCATATTAAATTGCTTCGCATAATCAGCCATCAAATGAATATCCCTGTGAAGTAATGGTTCTCCGCCAGTCAGATCGATAAACTTAATGCCTAATTCTGCAAGTTGTTCAACATTTGACTGAAAATCATTTAAACTTGCATATGGTGTATCTTTGAAATTTTCATGAACACCAAAATGGCAAAACTCACAGTAAGCATTACACCTGTATGTAACATAATAATTGCAAAGAAGAAGCATTAATACTCCCTACCCTTCCAAATTACCTTACGGCTTTTAAAAACAATAAACGGTAAGGCAATAACGTATAACGTATAATAGACTTGATAAATTAAAAAATATTTCAAGTTTTTAGCTATCCCCAATTTTTGATGAATAGGATAAAGTACAAATAGATCAATAGTTATTTTAAAGAACACTAAATATAACCAGACAGGTGAGAATAATAAAGGCGTGAGGATTATTCCCAGATTAGTTGCAAATCCCCAGAACATAATTATATAACCAAGCAGCGGTACACCCAGTCCACCAACGGCCCAACGCTTTTTTTGATGATAAAGACTTTTAATATCCGCACAGGCTCTGGAAGTAACTAAAGCATCTTTTTCTAACGGAAAGATTATTTTATATTTCTCTAATTTGTTCACAGCTCGCAGTAAGGTAAAATCTTCTGTGACGCTGAAAGGTAGCGCTTCATATCCGCCGATTTCATCATATGCTTTTTTTCGGAACGACATATTATTCCCAATACAGCTAATCGGTGTTCCCAAATTTATTGTCCCGCCTCCAACAAGCAGTAAATATATAAAGTCAATCGCCTGCATACCGCTAAATTGACTGTTGGCAATTTGAGTTGTATAGCTATCAACCATTCCAATATTTTCGTGATAATATGAAGCGATAGTTTTTACCCAATTTGGCTTCACCTGACAATCAGCATCTGTGGTTAATATTATTTCGCTATTTGCTTCCCGTATAGCAGTTGCTAAAGCATTCACCTTTCCAACCATTTTCCCTTTCGGTTCATCGGGTACAATTTTTTTAAAAATACTTTTGGATTTAATAAAATTATCAATTATAGCTCCTGTATTATCACTAGAATGGTCATCAACAATTATAATTTTTAATTTCCCATGTGGATATTCTAACTTATTTAATGATTCAAGGCAGTTTAAGATATTATCCTCTTCGTCTCTGGCAGAAACGATAACGGTGGCTGTTGGAAGTTCATCCTCATTAAGACGTGGAAATTTTTTCTTAGCACCGATAACAAAAAGAACAGATTGTATAAAATAACCGCACAGAATTATGAGGAATATTAATTCAGGCATTCTTCGGGCACTCCAAATTCAAAACCATGCGCTTCTACTTTTTCAACAATGTAATTAATTGATTCTTTAATTATATCTGCTGATTTATTGCTATCGTGCAGTACAATGATTGAATTACTTTGCAAATAATTATCTATAGCAAATTTAACTCTTTCCAAATTGTTATGATAATCATAGGTAACCAGATTCCACATAACGCAGCATAATTCCGTTTCCTTCATTAATTTATTTGTATTAAACTTAAACCACCCATAAGGCGGTCTGAAATATTTTACACTGTAATTCAAATCTCTGAGCATTATAGAATTAAAGCTGCTGATCTCTTTCAGAGTATCGTTTTTATTTAACTTTAATAATAACTTATGATTGAATGTATGATTTCCAATCATATGCCCATCATCAATAATCTGTTGTGCTAATGATTTATAGCGATCAACATTAGATCCGACACAAAAGAAGACAGCTTTGATATTAATTTCATTCAATTTATGTAAAATATTTTCTGTTGTTTTCGGATTAGGCCCGTCATCAAATGTTAAAAGAATTTTATTGTTTGATGTTTCCCACTTAAATTGATAAAAAATTTTCTTTATTAAATAAGGTGGATTATAATTGAGTTTCATTTGTAAATGGTTGATATAAGTTTAAGTTGATTCAATTAAGTGCAATGCTGTATTGATTCATAATTTTCTAAGACAATTTAATCAACACAGAATTAAAAAGTAGAACGAAGACTTCATGGTAAACATAATTTTTAGATGATGTTTGGCTATATTCGCAACTGATTTTTTAAAATTTACTAACTATTGAAACATCTTAAAGAACATCAAACAGGAATTGTCGCTATTGTATTAGCTGCAATACTATGGAGCAGCGGTGGATTATTTGTAAAGTTAATTACACTCACACCAATGCAGATTTCGTTTTTCAGATGTTCAATTGCTGCAATTACCTTCGCTGTAATATTCAGGAAGAAAATCCTACAATATAA
>JARRKK010000058.1:10020-14051 GCA_037388105.1 Ignavibacteriaceae bacterium
AGACAACCACTGCAGCCAATGCCATTTTCCTTCAATCAACTGCTCCGATTTATGTATTAATATTTGAACCGTTGTTAAATAAAACTAGATATGAAAGATCAAATATTGTAACTATAATTATTTGCTTCCTCGGAATGATATTATTCTTTTTAGGTGATCTAACTCCGGGCCAGCTCGAAGGTAATATATTTGGACTCATGTCGGGGGTATTATTTGCAGCATTTTTTCTGGGTATGAAACGGAACAACAAACGATATCAACAAAGCTCAATCTTTTGGGGTAATATTTTAGTCGCAATAATTTGTCTTCCATTTATTTTCTCAATTGAACAGCTTAATTTTTCGCAACTTTGGATGGTAAGCTTTTTAGGAGTTTTTCAGATCGCAATTGCGTATGCATTCTTTTCTTACGGTTTAAAGAAAGTAATTGCTGTAGAAGCATCGATAATTTCAATGATTGAACCGGTTTTAACTCCGGTTTGGGTTTTTATCGGCTATGGTGAAGTTCCTGATACTACTGCAATAATTGGTGGAATAATTATTCTTACAGCTATCTCTATTAGGACATTGCAAATGGGTAAAGCATTGTTTAGCAGAAGAGTTAACTGGAGATGAATCATCTAATAAAATATTTTTCTTTCCCTCCGATTAAATAAATCATCATCATTCACTAAATAATTAATTAATCTTCACAGTCTAAAATCAAAATGTATCATTGGTAGAATAAAAGTTGTTGGAGTAACATTATTTAGTTGTGTTTCAAAATAAAAACGTGTTCCAACTAAAATCCTATTTGATTTCCCCAGATAGAAATAAATGCCTGGTGTAAAATTGAAAAATCCAGCGGTGGTCTCTCCGCGATAATCAGTTGTAATTATTGTGTTAACGGGAATTAAATATGGTAAGGGAAACCATTCATAATCTATATCCCGAGGTTCAAAGTCTAGTAGTGTTTGAACACTATATCCTACATTTAGAAAGAGATTAACTATCCAATCCTGGTAAGCTGTATTTATAGTAAGGTTCATATATGGATCTATATTCATCGAATTATCAATATCATGATAAAAAAGGACATACTCTTCGGAACCACCGAAAATATCTTCCTCTTTAACATTTGCAAGGGTATACACATCGTAATCAATGGATTGAAAATGAAGACCTATATCAACCCTCAAAGCTATTCCTTTATTCACACTGAATAATCCTAAGCCGCCGGAACCACCCCAGGAGGTATTACTTCCTTGCGAGGAATAATTTACTCCGAGTGAAATTGCAAATCCCCTTGCAAGTAATAAATCAAAATTCAACCCCGCGGTGACTGTGGATATTAACCATGTGAAATTTTCACCCGTAAATGAATACCGGTTAGCTCCAGGCGTTTCTCTGTATATAATTTCTGATCCATTATAAAAAGTATCCACTTGGAATATTCCATCTTCATTAACAAGTGAATGTCCATCAATATGTCCACTCATTGATTTTTTTGTTGAGTATGAAAACCAGGGAGAAATTGTAATTGATGGAGTTTCGGTGCTATCGGTTAAATGAACTGTTGTTTGATTTATTGGTCCTCTAACTTCAGCATTCTGCACATATAAAGTCTGTGTTGTTGTGCAACCGGATAGATAAAACGCTAATATTAATAGGCCAGATGATAAAATAAATGTAAATAATTTTTTCATAGTGATTCTCTAATAATTATTAATTACCAGAATTGATAACCGTTTATTACTAAAGCAATACCTTCGAAATTTCTTTCATCCCAATTATCTATATTATAAGTTGATTTATAATAGCGAATATCAAAATGATTTGCTATGTAATTCATAGTTGGATCAGATGTAAATTTATCAAGTAGCTTTAATAATCCTTTTGATCTTATTACAATGCCATTTGTTTTTAAATTATCATAACTTCGTCCGCTGTATTTTCCCCAGGTAATTGCTAATGTCTCAACAAAATCCAGTTTAAAGCCACTTCGACTGATTACATTCTCATCACCTTTCATCTGGATTATATTCCTGCCGATATCTATGTCACCAAGAAATGATTGATATTCTAATTTTGAACGACCAGTAGTATCCATTGATCTTGTTACTAAAATATCTTCTGCATCAACGGTAAATCCTAATTCCAGAGATCTTAAAATCATTTCTTCTATTTTGAGATCGATTCCTGTGGAAAGTCCATATCCTAATCTTGCAGTTCTTGGCAGCGGATCAGCCTGAGCAGGATCTATATAATATATTTCATCACCAATATTTAATTGTGAGTACCCAATTGAAAAATTGAAGAAAGGAATTGATGGTACATTTTCGAACAATTCCAAGTTTGCTTCATCATCAATTAATTTTATTACAGGTATGTTTAGTAGGAATCCAAAATCAAAAACTCCAGTATTTGCTTCCCCGCTGCCTGCCTCTGTACCAATACCAATACCCGGTGGAGCTAAGATAGAAGTGATACTTTTATATGTTATACCTCCATAAAATTGTACATCGTAATCAATTCCAACGCCCAATGAAAATGCAAGGTAATAATCCTTAGATTCAAATGATCCAGCCGTTGATATAAACTCTCCAAAACTTATCTCTGGTCTGGCAAATCCAAATCCAACTGTTAAAGGAAAATTAATTAGCTTCTTGAAATTATAACCGAGGTTAAGTGCAAAGGCATTTACATCGACTTGATAAAAAGAAAAGGGTAATATATCTACAGAAGATGGATAGATTATAAATGAAAAGTTGTTCCCCTGACTTACATAACCTAATTGTGCAGGATTATATAAAAATCCAAATGGATCATCTGTCGGTAAAGAGGTTCCTGTCGCACCCATTCCATTTAGAAATGGCGAAACCGGCACCACCAAAAATGGGACTGCTGCTTCACCTTGCGGCAAAGAAACATTTTGAAATGCAATTGCAAAAATTAATATGATGGAACCAACAAATTTTTTCATAATATTATCCTTTCTTTATTCATTTCATTAAAATCTTCTGCTTTGCTTTAATGAAATTTTAAGGTTCAATTTATCTCCCTTTCCAACCACCAAACATCAAGTCTATATGAATCCGCTATTAATACTCCTAGTAAGACCACAAAAGCAACTATACCAATAACAAGAAAAGTGGTTTTTACTCCATCAAAGTATTCATTAGTTTAATGCCTTACCATTTCTACTGGCAAACAGGTTCTAAGTTTTATAAACTATCGCATAAAATTAGTTTTATTGTATTAATGCACTCACCTGCTTTTAGTCTGTTCATGTATATTGTAAAAATTGTTATTCTACTTCATTAAACATTGGCTGAAGGTCTGATAAATTTATACTCACAACTCCTTGGGGAAACCGAGAAAATTTGTTGACATTATCCCAATACACTTCTCCAGGATTTTCTTCTATGTACATATCCCGATAGGATTCACCAGAAGCTGTTGGAATACCTGCAAATAACCATAAGGGAAGCGTTATAACCCCATATGCTCCATTTGATATAGTTAAAAGTGAACCAAGTGTAACCCATACCGCATAAACGCCGGTATTTTTCTGATCAAGATCAACAACACTGTTTACTATAATATTTTTAGGTATGGTGTATAAAGAATCATAAAGCACATAAACATTATCATCATCAAGTGCTATGAATTCACCACTGTATTGTATCCATTCTTCATCAGATCGAGAATTTATTTCTTGAGTTACAATTGCAATCCAGCCACCATGGGTATTTTGAGGTACATCATCCGTTTCCGGTAACCAATTATCCGGAGCATAAGATGTAGCACATCCTACTATAAGTAATGAATAAACGAACAAAAGAGATGATAAAATAATTTTATGGATAGACATATTTACTACTCCAAAAAGTTTCTTCCATTTCGGCTTCAACCTTTTTAAATTGTGGTGCAAGATCTATATAAAATTGTTTGGGATTAAATAACATCTGATATACTTTGGCAGAGTTTTCCTCACCAAGCCATTCATTTCTCATCCATTCCAGGTAATATCCCTGACTTTCCATGAATAAT
>JARRKK010000059.1:0-9855 GCA_037388105.1 Ignavibacteriaceae bacterium
ATCAACGTAAGCCTTGCCTTTTTTTATCAGGGCTACTGCATATTCATAAAGTTGATCAAAATAATCGGAAGCATAATATTCTCTGTCCCCCCAATCATACCCGAGCCATCTAATATCGTTTTTAATAGCATCAACATATTCCTGTTCCTCTTTGGTAGGATTTGTATCATCAAACCTTAGGTTGCAAAGACCTTTATAATCTTCAGCCAAACCAAAATTCAAACAAATAGATTTTGCGTGACCGATATGTAAATAACCATTTGGTTCTGGTGGAAAACGAGTATGAACCCGTCCATTATATTTATTTGTTTTTAGATCATCTTCTATTATTTCTTTAATAAAGTTATCTTTTATGGGATTCGGTATTTCTTTGTTCACATTATTCTCCATGATCATTTACTTGCTCAGATTTGTATCAGGTGTTTTTATTGTTTCAAGCGCGCGATTAATTCGTTTTATTACTTCTTCTTTTCCTAAGATGAATAATAGATCATATACACCGGGACCAGTGCCCATGCCGGAAACTGCAAGTCTAACCGGATGAATTAATTTCGCCTTTCCAATATTCAATTCTTCAGCTGTAACCGATAAAGCCTGTTCAAAATTTTCTTTTGATGAACTATCAATTTTTTCAATATTATCCCTAAGCAAAATTAATTGTTCTGGTGTTTCTTCTTTCCATCTTTTATTAATAACCCGCTCATCATAATGCACTGGCGCTTTGTAGAAGTAAGGACAATTTGTTATAAATTCTATAACAAACGACACTCTCGGTTTCATTGCTTCAATTACTAAAAGCAGATAATCATCTTCAACATTCAAGTCATTATACTCCGGGTGGGATAGCTCATCTTTTAACATCATAAGAATTTCATTATTTGTTTTGCTTCGAAGATGTTCTGCATTTAACCAATTTAGTTTTTCAACATTAAAGACAGCCCCTGCTTTATGTACTCGGTCAATACTAAACTTTTCAACCAGCTCTTCCAATTTAAAAAATTCCTGATCATCACCGGTATTCCAACCAAGTAGAGCAACAAAGTTTATTAAAGCTTCTTTTAGATAACCTTTATCACGATAATCCTCTACAGCAACATCTCCCTGTCTTTTACTAAGTTTAGATTTATCTGGATTTAGTAAAAGCGGCAGATGGGCGAACAAGGGTTTTTCCCAATCAAGGAATTCATACAATAAAACATGTTTTGGAGTTGAAGACAACCATTCTTCTCCACGAATCACATGCGTTACGCCCATAAGATGATCATCAACAACATTTGCAAGGTGGTAAGTGGGATATCCATCACTTTTAATCAGAATCTGGTCATCGAGTGTTTCAGTGTTAAATTCTATTTCACCTCTTACTAAATCATTTACTATAATTTTATTTCCTTCTATAACATTCAGTCTAACAACGTGTGGGATACCAATTTTTAAATTGTTTTGAATTTCATCTTCTGAAAGTTTAAGTGCAAATTTATCGTACTTAGTCTGCTGATTTGTTCTATTTTGTTTTTCTCGGAGTTCTTTAAGTCGATCAGGTGTATCAAAGGCGTAATATGCATTATCTTTATTAATTAATTCTTCAGCGTATTTTCTATAAATTTCAAGTCGTTGAGACTGAAAATAAGGTCCATTGTCTCCTCCTGTATTTGGTCCTTCATCAAAATTTAATCCTACCCATTTGAAGGTTTCAATAAGACTTTGTACGGCACCTTCTACATAACGTTTTGTATCTGTATCTTCAATTCTTAATATTATTTTACCTTTTTGATTGCGTGCAAACAAGTAATTGTATAATGCTGTTCTTAACCCGCCAATATGTAAAAATCCGGTTGGACTCGGTGCAAATCTTACAACAGGTGATTTAGTGGTCATATACAGTTAATAGTTAAATTATTTAGTAGGGTACAATTCAACCTGAAAATTTATATAAAATGGAAATTAAATGTGAGGTGAATAATTGAATCTACAATTGATTTGAAAAGAATATTATAATTCTACTTCTTAACTAATTCCTCTTTCTCAGAGTAGTATTTTACCTTTTGAATGAACTCCTTACTGTCTATAGGCTTGGGAATATAATCTGTTGCACCAGCTTCCAAACATTTTTCTTTATCTCCCTTCATAGCAAATGCAGTTAATGCAATAATAGGTGTATTTTTGTACTCCTCAAGCTGTCTAATCTTTTGTGTCGCCTCGAATCCATTCATTACGGGCATTTGCATATCCATTAATATCAAATCATAATGTTGTTCCTTAGCCTGATCCAATGCTTCCTGACCGTTTTCAACAACAACAATAGATTCAAAATTATTTTTCTTTAACAATCTTGTTACAATTATCTGTGAATGTTTGTAATCTTCAACCAGCAATATTTTAACAGTATCTTCTTTTGCTTTAACTTCTTCTGGTGAAGATGGTTGATCGTATCTTTCAATCATAGAGGTTACAATATTTTGAAGATCTTCTATATTAGTACTTTTTTTCTGAAGCAATTCTTCAAACATACCATCAATCTTCGCAAGATCATCTTCAAAATTTTGTTTTCCGGTATAAATAATTATAGGCAGCTTGACAAATTTTTCATTCGATTTGATCATTTTTATCAGTTCAAATCCATCGATTTCAGGCATATCCAAATCGATAATTGCCAGATCAAGATTTATGTCCTTAATTAGATCCATTACCTTTTGTGATTGAGATTCAGCAATTGGATTAAAGCCAGCCTGCTCAACAGATTCTTTTAATAAGTTCAATGTAGGAATATCATCATCAACAACTAAAATATTTGAATCTTTTCGTAGTTTGTAATGAGTAAGAACTTCCACAAGATATTTGTAGTTTATTGGCTTAACAAAGTACTCGACTGCTCCCATTAAGAATGCTTTTTGTTGCTCCGCTTCAACCGAACAAATAATGATGGGTGTTTGTTTTGTATTGGGCAACTCTCTCAGTTTCTGGAGAAGTTCAAGACCATTTGAGTCAGGTAAATTAATATCCATAAGGATAGCTAAGAAGTTCTCTTTTTCCACGACCTGCAAAGTTTGTTCAGCAGAATTAACAATATTCGGTTCGTAACCCCATTTTTGAATATAGTTACTTAAAAGTTTTGAGGTGGCGTAATCGTCCTCAATTATAAGAACTTTATTGATTTTTGATGATTTGGGTAGTGCACTTATTTGAGCTTCAATTTCCGAAATCTTTTTAACAGGTAAAGAAAAATAATATGATGTTCCTTTTCCTAAGGTACTTGTTATTTCAATTTCTCCATTCAAAAATTCAATATATTTCTTGGCTAAAGTTAAACCTAAACCTGTGGTATTACCCACCTTCTGTAAAATAAATTCATTCATTGAGAAGGGAGTAAAAACACTATCTATTTTGTTGGAAGGAATACCAGGGCTTGTATCAGTTATTCTAAAGTTAACTTTATCGGATTCTTCCGAGAATGCTGAGACGGTAACTTTTCCCACGTCAGTTAACCGAACAGCATTATTTATTATATTATAAAGAATATATCTTAACTTCTGTGAGTCAAGATTGAGTGAATCAGGTAATTCGTCATCGACCTTAATAATGAAATCAATCTTTCCCTTATCAATTTTTTCATCAATCTGAGTTACAATATCGTTAACGAATTGATTCAGGTTGACAACATTTAATGAAGATGTACTATCTCCAGTGTCTAATTTTGCGATATCAATTAAGTCATTAGTGATCGAAAGTAGGTCATATGCATTGTCTTTAAGAGTATCTATATATTCACTTTGTGCTGTTGAAAGTAACTCATCGTTTAGCAACGATGCAAAACCAAGAATGCTATTAGTCGGAGTACGAAGCTCGTGAGCAATTGAAACAATTATTTTTTCCAGCGAATGGCTGAATTTCTCATTTTTTTCAATCGACAATCTTAATATATTCCTAAAGGAATTTCCGATAGTCACAAGATCATCTGAATCGTTTTTTGTAAACTCACTTTTTTTAGCAACTTTAATCATTACCCGCATTCCATCAGAAACATCTATGTACAGACACCCTTCATTCATTATCACATCTGAAACAGTAATTTCACAATCTTTACTTGCTTCGAACTTGGTTTCGTTTAATCTATTTTGAAAGTGGGAGCAAACATTACAATTAAGTATTGTCCCCGGATTATAAGATTTTCTGGCGGAGTTTGATTTGCCAAGTACTTCAAATACATTATCACCCATTTTCATGACTAGGGCACCTTCAAGCTCATATTCAACAACTAAGAAATCACATAGATCATCGTAAATATCATTTGCCGAGGTTAATGCTGAGTTTACCAGGTGATTATATTTTGTTAAAAAATCAATTTTAGCGCTGTTCATATATCGCGTATTTGCCTATATTAATTTTTAACATCTAATGATGTTAATTCCGATTACTAATATAGATAATAGAAATTAAAAAAACCTCTGAATAATATGGTTGCGATGTATTGCTTCATTATATCAAATTGGAATCATTGAATATAATTAATGATAAAACTAAAGATTCACATCGATTTGAAAAGAGACACGGTTGTCCAAATTACCGTCAATTTCATTTACGCCGGAGCTGATTGTCTTTTCTTTCGGTTTAAAAGTTTCCGAGTATTTTGCTGAAATAGTTAGAAAATTTAGCGGCCCGTATCTCGCTATAAGATACCATCTGATACCTTCACCAAACAAAGCCAGGTTTGTTAACACACCGGTTAAATCGTTTTCATACTCATAAATAGCGGCGTTAAATGAGTCTGTTCGAAAAAAGATTATTCTGGCATATAGGTTAAAATTTTGGGTTGGAGAGAATCGCAGGTCCTGGAAGAAAAGATAACCGTTTTCATGTTCATCTAACTGTGCAACCCTGTAATCATTAAATTCAAACCTTCCCTTTAGTCTTAATTTTCTTGTAGGATAGTAAATTAGTTCAAATCTTATTAATTGCCTGTATCTTTTCACTAACTGCTTTGTGTTATTAATAGTTCCATTAACATCTTTGTTTTCGTATTTATACCTGATCCTGGTTTCCAAATTGTACAATGGTTTACTAGTAAAATCAACTAACATTTCGTCACCATCGCTTGGCTGCGGATTAAGAAATGTCGTAAACGGAAATCTAAATTGATCATAATAAAAATTAAGAAGACCAATTGATGTACGCCATTTTATACCCGTATAAATTCCAAATTCGTTTGTGGGAACACCGGCTCTTTCACCAAATGCATAACCGCGGAAGCTGATGTAATTTCTTGGATAACTCCTTACTGAATTTGTAAATGTGAAATCTCTTCCTATAAAAAATTGCAGTGAGTTAATTGAAGCCACTGATGTGCCATTGTAAACTATCTCACCGAATAAATTGAAATTGTTTACTATTAAATCGTAATAAATTGAAGTATAATTAAATTTTTTTCCTTCTAAATCAAATGCTCTTGATTGAGCGAAATTATTGGAAAAGTTCGCCTGATAATAAAGAAGTCCTGTTCTTAACAATCTTGGAATTTGATAATCAATTCTTGCTCCTTTGATCCGTTCCTCTGCAGCGTTTTTATTACTAATTTCACTTTCAGTTCTATGAAGACCTGTTACCGGTGTTGATAATATATCGCCTGTAACACTATCAATATTTGCATCGAATTTATTTTTAGAAAAGAATCCGGAAATAATAAAATCATTTATCTTTATTGCTGCTGCTGCACCTCTTAAGAACAAAGTTTCAGTTGCGCTTGTATATGGTCTAATCACTCGATCTTTCTTCTTCAACGGAAAAATTGCATCAGCACCCTTTAAAAATCCATATGGACTCCATAGTGCAAGTCCTTGTCCAAATTCAACTATGTAATCACCCAATACGCCTCTGTATAAAAATCCCATATCTCGGATTGCTAAATGATACGATGTAAATTCATTTATTGCTGACTCTCCCGCATCTTTCTCTGCAAGTACACCTAATTGAACTTTTGAATCATACTGGAAGATTAATCTGTTGTAGATTTTTTGCTGATTTCCTTCAAAGCGATTTGTCGCAAAACCATTTTTTGTTTGCAGATCATTTGTGACCCGACTTCGAAAAATCAACTTCGAGTCTGAAAATAGTTTACTGAATGAACCCGTTTCAGGTGCTTCCTGCTGAGATGTGATCGGTTCTTTTTCAACATATACAAATGGGATTATCTGATTTGCAAGATCTTTGCCCAATCCTTGTATTGAATGTAATTCCTCAACGGAGAAAAAAACTCCGTATTTTTTTCGATGATTTAATATTAATTTCGCAATTTCTAAATCTACCTGTGGTATCTGCATTAAATCGTCTGTATCAGATTTATTAAGATCCAACGGATTTCTTATAAGCTGTTCAACTATTTCGTATAGATTTGAATTATCAACTTCACCGGTAGGTTCCTGCAAGATGTTTTCAAGCGCATCTTCAGCTTCGAGATATGTTGAATCTGTTTGGCTTAGAGTTTGGAAAATTGGAATAAAGAAAATGAATAATAAATATTTAACGATGGATGTCATCCTGATTACTCAGCATTTAATTATATTATTCCTTATTGATTTCTTATTTCATCCATTTGTGGGTTTTCTCTACCAAAGTTTATAAGAATTCCTACCTGATGTGTTAAACCGAGATCCTGATGTGTAAACAAAGCGTAATCTAAATTTACTATTGAATAATTTATCCCTATTCCTGCTGAGTATAGCGATGGTTCATTTTGAAAACCTGCACGTAGTGAAATATATTTTATGATATCGTATTCAATTCCAAACCGTACAGATGGTTTATATCTGATATCTTTGTTAATACCTAAATTCAGACTGATTGAATTTATTAAATCATAACTAAATCCGGTTGAAAAAATCATTGGAATCTGGTCATCTTCATTTCCAATACTGGCTCTATTAAGGTTTGAAATTGAAAATCCCCATCTGATCTGTTCAGTTATATACGCCAATCCGCCAAAATTTAAATAAACTGCACTTGCATTTCCGTAATTTTGTATTGAGAAAGAATGAAAATTTATTGCCACTCCTGCGAAAAACTCATCATTATAATTATAAGAATAACCGATTACGATTCTTGATTCCCTGTATAAATCAAATCCGTATGTCATTCCTCCTATAGCCACGGATCCAAAATGAAATGGTTCGTTGTAAGCAACGTAACCGTTTGATAATTCGCTTAAACCGAAGGGGGAAGGGGAGTAATAAATCCCGACTTCTCTCCAAGTAATTTGTGAAAGACCGGAAGGATTATTGAAAAGTGAAAAAACATCATTGCTCAAAGCTACATCGGAGTGAGAAAGTGAAATTTGTCTTGCTCCAGGTTCAATTTGTGCAAGTAAGGTTGTGTATATTAGAATTGGAACAATTAAGTAAGTTAATCGTTTAATCATAACTGTAAATTGTAATTGAGACAATACAGCTAATTTCATATATTAAAATAACAAAAATAAATCCACACAGATTCATTTATGAAACGAGCACTAAAAAAATTAAGCAGGAAAATGCTTATAATGCAAGTTCTTTATGACCAACACAAGAAAATATAAACATATGAAAAAAATAATTCTAATATTTTTCGTTGTAAGCTCAATTACTTTTTCCCAGGAATTAAACTGCAATGTAATTGTCAACTTTGAAAGTTTACCTATGCATAACAGGGAACTATTGAGAGACTTTGGAGCAGTAGTTCAAGATTACATGAATATAACAAGGTTTACAAATTCAAACTGGGAAGGAGATAAAATTGACTGTTCATTAAATATATTTTTTATAACCGCATCAGGTGATGTAAGCTACTCAGCACAAATTGTAGTTGTTAGTCAAAGACCAGTTTATCAATCAACACATAACTCTCCGATTCTTACAATCAATGATGGATTGTGGTCATTTAAGTACGAAGTTGGTCAATCCATGTATCCGGATTTTGATTCTTTTGATCCATTGACAAGTTTACTTGATTTTTATGCTAATTTAATAATTGCCTCAGACTGGGATACATGGGAGGAATTTGGTGGTACACCGTATTATAAAGAAGCTTTTGATATTTTAAACCTCGCGGCTAATTCTAATAATACGAATGGATGGGTTCCAAGCAGTAGTGCTTATAGCAGATATGGAATGGTCTCAGATGCATTAAATGAAAAATATGCATCATTTCGTTCAGCCATATTTGATTACCATTATGGAATTGATATATATGCTCAGAATCAACAAGTTGGACAGGAAAAGATTGTCAGTTTAATTAATGTTCTTTACGCAATGTATGAGCGATATGGAATTATTAAAAGTGTTTTTGTAAAATCATTCTTTGATGCGAAATATTCTGAGATTATAGAACGCTTAAGATCCTATCCTGATGAAACAGTTTTTACTAAATTAAAAAACATTGATCCTTCTCATGCCGGTAAGTATGAGGCATTGATGCCTTAATGAGAAACAATTTCTGCAACTGTGGTTGAACTTAGCTGTAGGCTACGCTGAAATTTTATTAAATACTTTTCTCCCAAATACGGTATTTCTTATATTTTTCAGAATTCATTAACTCTAGTCCACGATTCATCATGTCATTATCTTCAAGAACCCAGCTTGCCTCACCTTTATAAATTCCTAGTTTAGAAGCTCTCACAACAACCTCCCAGTAAAGTACAGCATCAAGTCCTTTCTTTTGATGTTCAGGAATTATTCCAAGAGTGAGAATTCTTGCCCAGGTTATTTTCTTTTTTTGCGTAAATAGTTTTATAAAATTGAACGGAAAGAGTTTGCCGTTCATACTCCGGAATATTTCATTATAATCTAACATAACCAAAGCAGCACCAACTAATTCGTCATTCATTTCGATAAATAGAACAAGGGTTGGTTCCGCTAGTGGTTTTAAATCCTTCGCCATTGCATCAATTTGTTCATCAGTCAAAGGTACGAAGCCCCAATTGGGCATCCAGGCTTTGTTATAAACATATTTGAACTTTTCTATATCTGCATCAAAATTCTTCATTTTCAAATGAGTTACTTTTGCATTATATCTTTTTCGAACTAACTCTTGTCCTCTCTTTAACTTTTCCGACGCAGTTATTTTATGATTTTCGATTCTCCACGCAAACATATCTTTTGCTTTCTTCATTCCGTAATTTTCGCAAAGCGTATTGTAGTAATTTGGATTATATGTCATCAATATCCGTGGCGAGTCATCAAATCCTTCAAGCAGCATACCAAATTCATCATTACTTGAAGGATTTGCCGGTCCACGCATATTGGTTAATCCTTTTTCTTTTAACCAATCTTTTGCTTTATCAAAAAGTGCATCAGCCACTTCCTGGTCATTAATGCACTCAAAAAAACCAAAGAAGCCTGTATTATCATTATGATGCTTTAAATGAACATCATTCTTAATTGCCGCTATACGCCCTACTAATTTACCGTCCCTTTCGGCAAGAAAATACTCTGCTTCAGCTTGTTTGAAGAAAGGATTTTTATCTTTGTTAAGAAGTTTTTTCCTTTCCATTAATAAAGGCGGAACCCAGTGTTTATCTCCCTTGTATATCACCCATTGAAACTTGATGAATCTTATTAAATCCCTTTTAGTTTTGACTGTTCTAATGTTAATAGATGCCACTAATCACCTCAATAAAAAAGCATACTCGTAGTAAAAGAGCATGCTTTTATACATAATAATTTTTAATTAATATCAGATTAAACCCAAATGTTTTCCGGCTTTTTCAAATACATTTAAGATTTCATCCAGGTGTTCTTTTTTATGAGTAGCCATATAGCTCGTTCTCATCATCTGTCTTCCTTCCGGGACTCCGGGCGGAACAAACACATTTACGAACACACCATTATCGTA
>JARRKK010000060.1:0-13161 GCA_037388105.1 Ignavibacteriaceae bacterium
TTGAATGTATTGATTTTATCTTTGTTATTATTACCTAAGTGCAGTATATTTATAATTCGTAAATTTGATAAAAATTAAGGAATACAATAATGAAAAAAGGTATTCATCCTGAATACAGACCTGTAGTTTTTCAAGATCCCTCTTGTGATTTTTCTATTCTGACAAGGTCGACTATTAAAACCAATGAAAAAATTAAATGGACTGATGGAAATGAATACCCACTAGTTAAATTGGAGATATCCAGCGGCTCTCATCCGTTTTTTACAGGAAAACAAAAGCTGGTTGATACTGCAGGAAGAGTGGAAAAATTCAAGAAAAAGTACTCGAAGAAAAAGACATCAGAAAATTAATCCCATTTCCATTTTGTGTAATTAAAGCCAGTTTATCTGGCTTTTTTTCTTTTAAATAATTCGTGCTATTCACTTTAAAGTTGGATAGTTTGGAAACATTTTACGAAAGTTTCTTAGCATAAAAAACGTTAAATTTACGATTAAAAAAATTGCAGGATATATTTAATGCAAATCTGCATTTTTGAAGATGATCAATATGTAAATTTCTATCCGTTAACCTATTCCAGACCGGTTTACGACCTGGTATGTGGTATAAAATCATTGAAACAAAAGATAAGCAAATTGTTTCCCGATAAGAATGTTGGTGTTCATTGCCGGAGATATTTGGAAGATGTTGTAAAACTACAGAACCCGGGTCTAAATGTAAATCATTTCGATGATGAATCTTGTTTGTTTATTAACGGAAGAGTAAAAGTGGAAGCAGATCTCGCTGAATTGTTAAATAAACAAAAATCGGAAGATTGTGTTTATAAAAATGAGAGCAATCTTGTTGCAGTAAAACTATCGGGCCCAAACTTATTAAAGATTAAGAATAACATTCTGGATGAATTTAATTCTGACTTATTTCCGGAACTTCCTTCAGAAAATGTTCAGGTTAAAACATATAATTATTTATGGGATCTCATTAAAGAAAATGGTTCTGAAATAGCAAAGGATATCGATGTATTAGAAAAAGAAAATCTTGAATTTGTTGATTCAAATCAGTTTAAGGGAATTAACATTATTAACAAAGATGAAGTTTTTATAAGGAATAATGTAACCATAAAGCCGGGTGTTGTGATTGATGCATCCAATGGTCCCGTTTATATTGATGAGAATGCATTCATCTATCCAAACGCCGTCATTGAGGGACCTGTATATATTGGAGAATCTGCAAAAATTAAAGACAAATAAACAGCACGCAGGTTTTATTGGTCATTCTTATTTAGGAAGCTGGGTGAATCTTGGTGCCGATACAAACTGTAGCGATTTGAAGAATAATTACAGCACAGTTAAAGTTCAGCTTAATGGAAAATCGGTTGATTCAGGTTCACAGTTTCTTGGTGTAATGATGGGAGATCACTCAAAAACGGGAATTAATACAATGTTTAATACTGGTACCGTTGTAGGTTATTCGTGCAATATTTTCGGAGCGGGATTTCCTGATAAGTATCTACCGTGTTTTTCATGGGGTGGTTCTGAAAGTCTGAGCACCTATGAACTTGCTAAAAGTGTAGCAACAGCAAAAATAGTTATGAATAGAAGGAATGAAAAACTTCTTCCGGCAAATGAAAAGCTTTTTGAAAATCTATTCAATCTAACTTCTGAAGAAAGAAATGGACAACGAAATTAGCGAGAACACAGATTTTAAGTTAGAACACCATTCAGTAAAGGATTTATATGTAGGTGTTAGAGGGTTAGCAGTTAAAATACTGAATCGTATTGAACGAACCGATGCTTATCTGGAACGTCTTTTAGATAATGAAATGAAAAATGCCGAGTTAATAGGACCTGACAAAGCTTTACTTTATGAAATTGTTCATGGTGTGATCAGATGGATGGGGAGGCTTGATTGGATATTAAATGGATTTTACAAAGGAACGTTTTCCAAAGCGATACCTAATCTTAAAAACGGACTGAGAGTTGCGCTGTACCAAATCCTTTTTTTGGACAGGGTACCCGACCACGCTGCGGTGAACGAAGCTGTTGAATTTGTAAAGAAACTCCAGGGACCAAAACCTGCCGGATTAACCAATGCAGTTTTAAGAAATATTATCAGGAGTAAGGATTCTATCCGTTATCCAGATCCTTCAGAAGACCCTGTTGGATATCTGAGTGCGTATTATTCTCATCCATCCTGGATGGTAAAGAGATATCTGGAAAGATTTGGAATGGAAGAGACCGAAGAACTACTATTAGCGAATAATGAAAAACCTTATCTTACACTTAGATTAAATGCACATAGGGTCGAAGCGGAGGAATTTAAATCCCTTTTAAAATCAGTTCACTTAAGATATCACATTGGTGCTTATCTGCCGGAGTTCTTTAAACTTCTGAATTTGACAAACATAACAGCCTGGGAATATTTTGTACGAGGGTATTTTAATATTCAGGATGAAAGTGCAGGGTTAGCTTGTAGACAACTTGATGTTAGTGATGGGATGAGAGTCCTGGATTTATGCGCAGCACCTGGTGGTAAGACTGCATATATGGCTTCATTGATGCATGATAAAGGAAAGATTATTGCTATTGACAGATTTGATAGTCGTCTGAAAATATTAAGAAAGAATATGCAGAGATTAGGAGTACAGAGTGTGCAAACTATTGAAACCGATGCATTGGATTTTGAAGATAAACCTTATGACAGAGTGTTGGCTGATGTTCCTTGCATGGGATCGGGAACCTTATCTAAGAAGCCGGATATTAAATGGAAAAAGGATATCTTTGATCTAAGAACGATTAACGAACTTCAATACAATTTATTATGCAAAGCCGGGGAATTAGTTAAACCCGGCGGATTTGTCGTATATAGTACATGCTCAATTGAACCTGAGGAAAATTCTATAATTGTCGAGAAGTTTTTATCTGAACACTCTGATTTTCAGTTGGTAAGTGCCAAAGGAAATTTTCCCGATGAGATTATTGATGAGCATGGTTGTATACAAACTCTACCACATAAACACAAGATGGATGGGGCGTTTTCAGCTAAATTAGTTAAGGAAAACAATTATTAACATACACAATTGAATAGAATTATGTTAAAAACATTTGCTGAAAGATTGAAAAGAACCAGGGAAAAAGCAGGTATAACTTTACAACGTGTTTCAGCGAAAACAAGAATTGATATTAAGTTCTTAGAGGCAATTGAACGAGGTGATATTGACTTTTTACCGGAAATATATGTTAAAGCATTTATTAAACAATATGCAAAGGTTATCGGACTGGATGAGGAAGAAACATTACAGGATTTCCTGACTGCCAGAGAGGGAAAAGATTTAACAACAGATGAAGAAAAAGCTGTCGAATCTAATGCATCCGATGGTTCTTCAGAAGAGAATAAAAGTGATAATGGTAATAGGACAGCTGAGCCCAAAACTTATTCTTTTACTGATGAAAGTGCACTAAAAAAAGAAATTGTAGATGAAATAAAAAAACCGAATACGATCAAATTAGCAGGGGGTATATTAATCGCGTTAATTGTAATTGGTCTATTTTACATTTTAATCAATAACAAAAGTGATGAAATAATCGTGCAGGAAAAACCATATGAAGAGGTATTAGAGCAAAACAGTAAACGACAGATTAATGAAACTGATACATTGATTCTTGAGGAAAATCAATCAGTGGATTCAAAGGAGCTTGCTCTTACTATAACCAATACAGACTCCAATGATTCCGCATGGGTTCTTATAATTACAGACGATGTTAGCAAACAAGATTTCATACTTCTGCCTAAAGCATCAAAAACAGTTGAAGCAAAAAATAACTTCCAGTTTACGTTGGGAAATTCAGGTGTAATAAAATTGGTTTTAAATGGTGAAGAACTTGAATTCAATGGAAGACGTGGGGCAATTAGGTACTTTAAAGTTGATAAGGGTGGGATGGAAAGGAAATATTCACCACCCAAATTAAATACTAATTAAATGTCATCAAAGATTGAAAAGGAAATTAAATCACTTCGTGAAAGTATAAGATCGCATGATTACAAGTATCATGTTCTTGCTGATCCAATAATAAGTGATATTGAATATGACAGACTCTTAAAGCTATTAGAGAAACTTGAATCGGCACATCCTGAATTTATTACAAAAGATTCACCCACTCAAAGAGTTGGCCAGGATCTCACGAAGGAATTCAAACCCGTTCAACATAAAGTTCCGATGCTTAGCCTTGCTAACACCTATAACGAGAAAGAACTTTATGATTTTGATCGCAGAGTAAAAGATGCATTGGGAAATAAGGAAAAAGTGGAATACATTGTTGAGTTTAAAATTGATGGTGCATCTGTAAGTTTGAATTATATTAATGGTGTTCTTAATACTGCTGCCACAAGAGGTGATGGTACCGTAGGAGAAGAGATAACTAACAATGTGCGCACCATGAAATCAATACCGCTTAGACTACATCCCAATAAATCAACACGTTATAAATTAAATGATATTGAGGTACGTGGTGAGATATTTATGAATATAAAAGATTTTGAAAAACTAAATAGGGAAAGGGGAAAAAAAGGAGAACGCTTATTTGCCAATCCCAGAAATTCAGCTGCCGGGACTCTCAAGATGCAGGATCCAAAAGAGGTGGCCAAAAGGCCATTGAATAATTTTACCTATACGTTAATTAGCCCGGGCGATAACCTTAGCACACATGAAGAAAATCTTGAAATATTAAACAGGTTAGGTTTTAAGATTAATCAGAATTATGTTAAATGTAATTCTATAGAAAGTGTTATTGAAACAAGCCATAAATTTGAGTCAATACGTAATAGTCTTGATTATGAAATTGATGGTGCCGTTATCAAAGTTAATTCAATCGCACAGCAGGAAAAAATTGGGAATATTGCTAAGTCACCTCGTTGGGCAGTCGCATTCAAGTTTAAAGCCAAGCAGGTATTTACGATAATAAATAAAATTGTGTGGCAGGTTGGAAGGACCGGGGCGGTTACACCAGTTGCTGAACTCGAACCAGTATTTCTGGCTGGCTCCACTATCAGTAGAGCAACTCTGCACAATATTGATGAGATACAAAGGAAGGACATCAGGGAAGGTGATAAAGTTGTAATTGAAAAAGGTGGAGATGTTATTCCTAAAGTTGTAGCTGTTGTTCTAAGTGGAAGAAAAAAGGGAAGTAAACAGGTTAGAGCGCCTCAAAAATGTCCAGTGTGCAAAACTCAGTTGTTTAGACCTGAAAATGAAGTTGCCTATTATTGTGAGAACACAAAATGCTCTGCTCAGATTAAAGGGAAGATTGAACATTTTGCCTCTCGGGGTGCAATGGATATTGAAGGACTCGGTGAAGCATTAATTGATATTTTCGTTGAGAGAAAGTTTCTTAAATCTTATGCCGATATTTATAATCTTTACAAGCTAAAGGAAAAATTAATTGCAATTGAGAGACTGGGTGAAAAAAGTATAGAAAATCTTCTTAAAGCAATTGAAGAGAGCAAGAAAAAACCTTTTGATAAAGTATTGTTTGCCATAGGAATTAGGTATGTTGGAGCAGGTGTAGCCCGGAAATTAGCTTACAATATTAAATCAATAGATAATTTAATTAATTCTTCTGAAGAAGAATTAGTTGAGATTGAAGACATTGGTGAAAGTATAGCTAAAAGCGTAAAACAATTTTTTAGTAATCGGAATAACCTGGATATGATTGAAAGATTAAAAGCCGAGAGATTAAACTTCAATTTAATAGAAGAGAGAACCCGCCCCGTAAAAGATAATTTTTTTAGTGGAAAAACTTTTGTGTTAACTGGAAAACTTGAGAAATATACCAGAGAAGAAGCAGGTGAAAACATTAACCGCCTGGGTGGAAAGCTTACAAGTAGTATAAGTAAAAATACTGATTTCTTAATTGCAGGCGATAACGCAGGTTCAAAATTAACTAAAGCGAGAAATTTGGGTATTGATGTATTAACTGAAAATGATATGTTAAAATACTTTAATGAAGTAATGGAGGAAAAAGACTAGATGATAAAAGAAAAAGCAGCAAAATTTGTTGTTGATCAAATGCTTAAAAAAAGTGATTTTAAGGAACAATCATTTTCTTCTGCTATAAATGATTCTATTTCATTTCTTGTACTTATGCCTGAAGACGATCAGGATTTTAGGTATTCTTTGGATGTCTTAGTATATCTTCATGAAAAAAAGAAAGAAATTCTTATTCTCACTACGGATTACCGTGTAAGCTTGTTACCAATCTACTTGCGCCGGTTTGCAATTGGTCATGCTATGAAGGATATCAACAAAATCAATTTACCTTCAAAGGAATTAATTTCGAAATTATCAAAAAGAAGATTTGATGCAGTGATCGATTTAAATCAAAAAGAGCAGTTATTCTATTCGTATGTTTCCGGGATTGTTAACGCAAAATTAAGGATTGGGTTTAAAAAATTTCTTGCTGATAAGACATTTAATATTCAAATTGCTAATCATGATACAAACCCGAAGATTTCTTACAAAAATTTATTAAATTGTCTAAGAATGTTATAGGATTTAAAAATGAACTTCGAGATAAAACGTAAGGACAGCATAACAATTTTTAAGTTAAATGAGAAGCGGCTTGACACAAATATCTCGGGATTGCTGAAAGGTGAGTTTACATTGCTGCTTAAGGTGGAAGGTGCAAATAAGTTCATTCTTGATCTTAGTGATGTAGAAAGCTGCGATAGTTCAGGTCTGAGTGCTATACTGGTTGCAAACAGGATATTAAATGTTAATGAGGGTCATATGAGGTTAGCAGCGCCATCAGATAAAGTATATTCACTTATTCAAATTACTCAGCTGGATAGAGTACTTCCCGTATGCAACACTGTTAACGAAGCATTTGAGCAATTACAAAAAGTAAATTAAAGATTGTATTATAAGTCCATAAATTCCTCATTCTTAATTGAGTATATTGTCCCAGGCAAACATCCAACCCAAAGCGGATGCTTTTATATTTTACTAAATTAATATTTCATACCAATCTAAACTACTGAATTTGGACGCAAACGCGCTTGATTATGTTATAATATTTACGTTCCTAGTTGGTATAGCGCTAATTGGTTCTTTATCCGGTGGTAAACAAAAATCTGTTACAGATTATTTTTTGGGTGCAAGACAAGTTTCGTGGTGGACAGTTTGTTTTTCAATTATTGCTGCTGAGACAAGTACCTTAACTTTTATTTCAATTCCTGGTTTGGCATATCTTACAAATCTGAATTTTCTCCAGGTGACTTTTGGATATTTAATCGGCAGAATAATAGTCGCAAAATATTTTTTACCTGCTTACTTTAAAGGTGATCTTAAGACAGCATATAGCTATTTGGAACATCGCTTTGGGAGTAAAACAAGAACCTTTTCTTCAATTGTATTCATCTTTACACGCACTGCAGCAGATGGCGTAAGGCTTTTTGCAACTGCAATTCCATTATATCTCATATTAAAGATTGATCCAATAATTGCTATTATAATAATTGCAGTTATTGCATTGATTTATACATACACAGGTGGTTTGAAAGGAGTAATTAAAGTTGATGTTATCTTAATATTCCTTTACTTGGGTAGTGCAGTTCTGGCAGCTATATATCTTATTAATATGTTGCCAGATGGTTGGGCTTCGGTGCTAAGTTCAGCATCGCAGGATGATAAGTTTTCGATAATAAATTTAGGATTTCGTAATGGCGTAACAGGTTTCTTTTCAGATCCATACACATTAATAGGCGGTTTGATTGGAGGCGCATTTCTATCAATGGCATCGCACGGTACAGACCAGCTTATTGTACAAAGGCTATTTTCAATAAAAAACCTTAAGGGTGCACAGAAAGCAATTATTGGAAGCGGACTAATTGTGATACTCCAATTTGCAATTTTTTTGGTGCTTGGCGTGATGCTTTTTGCATATTACGGTCAGTTAGATGTAAGATCTGATGAGATATTTCCTAAATTCATTATTGAAGACCTGCCATCAGGTATCACTGGTGTAATTATCGCAGGACTTTTTGCTGCTGCAATGTCAACTTTAGCAGGTTCGATGAGTTCTCTTTCTTCGTCTGCAATGATGGATATTTATATTCCCTTTTTTGGAAAGAATCTTGACGAGAACAGAAAATTACGAATATCCCGAATGCTTACAATCATCTGGGCAATTCTACTAATATTTTCTGCGATTATATTTAGGGAAAGTTCAAAAGCAGTTGTTGAAATTGCATTAAGTATTGCATCATTTACATATGGTGGATTGCTGGGGACTTTTTTACTTGGGCTCATCTCAATGAAAACTAAACAGAAAGAAGCATTAATCGGATTCACTACAGGTATAGTAGTGATGATATTTGTAATATTCTTGACAAATATTGGATGGACGTGGTATACTTTAATAGGTGTTACCGCTACATTTACAAGCAGCTCAGTTATTACAAAGTTTAGTCGCGCTAAATAAACTATTCTTTACAAAATTGTTTCATGTAATGGAATGCTTCGAGGTTTCCTTTTTCATAGGCGGTTTTTAAATCTCTACAACTGCTTTGAGTATTTCCTGTATGATGCTTTGCCATACCTCTTTTAAAATAAGCAGATGCATGATTTGGATTCAGAATAATAGTTCTATTGAACTCTTCGATAGCGGTGGAGTATTCTTCCATTTCAAAATCTATAAGTCCTTTATAATAAAATGCTTCAGCATTACTCTTTTCAACAGAAACATATCTTGTAAGATCATTTAATGCACCGGTTTTATCACCAACTTTATATTTTGAAATACCCCTTTGATAAAAAACATCTATAATATTTAATTTCCTCAGCATCGCATCTGTATAATCCTCTATCGCCTCATCTGTTAAATTAATATAACTTTTGGCTAACCCTCTATAGTAGAAGGGAATACCATCTGCTGGATTTATTTCTATCGCCTTATCAAAATATTCAATTGATTCTTTAAACTTTTTGCCTTTTAATAGAAGCAAACCTAATTCATAATTCTTACTACTTTTGTCACTCGGATTTTGTGCATAATCAACCGCATCAGGTTTATTTTCATAATAAGCATCTAAATCTGTAAGATAAGGAAACAGTTCTTCAGGACCATTATTTTCGAAATTGGTTATATCGTCAACAATCTTTTCCAGTGGTTTTTTATCACTAAAATTGATTTTTTGCTGGTTATTTGCTGCGCCCTGGCTTCCTTGCTGGTATCCAGCCCGATTAGCAGTTGCCAATTCATACTGACTTTCAGTCTTTATCTCGGAATATTCCTCTTCTTCCAAAATTTGATTTAAAGTTGCTCTATCCTTGTATCTAATTCGTTTTTTTGATGCGAAATTCGTTTTGACTATCAGCAAAATTACTGCGAGAATAACTGAGGATGCAGCTATGATGAAGTAGAGGTTCATTATTAGTTTGTTTTTTTATTTTACAAATTTTTTATGTTCATGTTTTGGATCAAAAAGTATTTATACATCAATTCAGTAATGGAGTTAAATCGTTAAATTAATTCCCACTTTTCTTACCAATGATTTTCTACCGTTATTCTAAAATCATACATAATATTCATATATTATGCCAAGTAAAAATTCCAATAAAACAAAAAACAACTCTTGGAAATTGTTGAATCTCTAATAATTATTACCTATTTCCTGATTTCATTTGAAATAGATGCATTTTATTCCCCTCGGGAAGGAAAAATCACAGACGAAATTTTCTTATCGAGCAGAAACCGCGGGAGGTATTGTAGTAGTTTTTCAATATTGTCCCCGCCATTTACCGCAATCACGCCATTGAGTGTGTCTCTACTAATATATAAAAAAGGAATTGTAGCAAATAATTCTTGCGGATTATTACGTTTGGAGAATCTGCGTATAGTTGGAAATTCCGGCGATGACAATGCTATTTTTCGTTTCCCCAAATATTTTAATTTTAGATGTTAGATTTCATTATACTTTTTAATGATTATTCTGTGTTCAAACGAAAGCGTGGTTAATTTTTACATTTATTACTAAATCCACAGATTAGGATTTACGAATTTCTTTTTATATAAAAATTATTTTGAAGGAAAGTTTTGGTCAAAAATTTCTGTACTGGTTCATTATGTAAAAGCTTGAGATGGAAATTTCAGTATGATGTTAATAAATTAGATAATTTAAAACCCTGTTTTACTCATTTCTGTTTTGAATAGGTAACTTAATAATCAAAATACACATTGAATATTTTATCTCTGCGTCGATAGCCGCTGTTTCTGTTTGGATGATTTATAATAATCTTTTGGTCATCAGATGAGGAACAATTATTGAACAATCAAAAAGAAATTGACATTGAGAAACTTCAAAATATTAAATTAGTTGTTTCAGATTTGGATGGAACCTTGCTTTCTGGGAACGGAACCATAGGTGAAGAATCCAAGGGACTTATAAAGGAATTACGAAAACATGATGTTCATTTTTCATTTGCCACCGGAAGGCTCCATTCAGCAGTTAAAGACATTGCAAATGAATTAGAGATCGATAATCCGATCATTTCTCTTGATGGTAGCGTTATTGTGGATTATCCGACTAACAAAACAATCTTTGAATCTTTCATTAAAGAAAAGTATGTTAAAAAAGCGATAAAGTATGCAGAAAATAATCCCCTACATATTGCACTTTGTCATGCGGACGCAATTTACTTTACTGATACGAATTCTGTTATTCCAAAAATGTTAGGTAAGTTTGGTGCTGAGTACAAGGCGGTTGATTCATATGAAAATTATGTGGATAATACACTGGAGATAGTATACACGAGTGATGTAAGGGAATCGATTGAATTTGTTAGAGACAGGTTCAGATTCCCCTCTACCGTAGGTTGCAGCACGTCTTTTTTCAAATCTCACAGTTACAGAGGATTATTCTATTTGGAAATAATGTTTCCAAAAGGGGAATCGATTGAATCTGAGTTAACAGAGGGTGCAATTTGGCTTAATGATGATTTGATTGCCTCATTCAGCTTTCCAGTTATGAAAAGCGCGGAGGACTACCAGGCGGAATTATTAGCGGCTGAAGAGAGTGTTTACCCGGTCTTTGTGGATAACAAAGCTGCTGTTGAAGTGAGCATTGATTCATTAAAGAATTATGCCAATTATTTAATTGAAGTGCTTGATAAAGCTATCAGTAATGAATTGGATGGAACTTTAAACCCGACATTTTTGAGTGAATCTGCTTTTAAAAAATTTAAATCTATCCGCATGAAAGAAAGAAACTTGGTTCAAACAAATGGACCCCGAATTCGTGATTTGATAGTAGCCGCTCAATTTGCTCTTAACAGAGTTTATAAAAAAGGAATCTTAAGTATAAATGCAGCAGAAAAAACGAAGGATAGTATTGCAATAAGGGTTGGAAATGTGGATAAAATTGAATCAATATCTAAGTTTATGCTATATGAAGAAGCAGAGAAAGAATTATCGCAGGAAATAAGCCGATTAAATTATCCTGCTGATGTAGAGAGTGCATTACTTGAATATACAGCGCATTTTCTTATACCCAATCTTGTATTTAACTCAAATTTAACAAACGAAGAAATTGAACAGACTAGAAATAATGTATCAAGGTATTCAGGCATTGTAAATGAAAATGAAAGAATAATAGCGCAACACGAGCGTATTTCTAAGGAAGCAAAGCTAAAAATTGAATCATACAAAGAAGCAAAAGGCGACACCATAACTAAAGGTGGACTAATACTTCAATTTCTGGGAAAATACCTTCACATAGCTTTAATACTTGCGCTATTAGGAGTATACATTGTATTATTAAGAGAGAAAATATTTAATGAGAACAACAAACTCATTTTAATTTCGCTGATCTTTGTATTTGTTTCATTCATCACTTACCTGGTAAATCAAATTAATGTGCAGGCGCCAATTCAATTTCTCATCTTTATTCCAGCAGCATCTATGTTGTTTACAATAATCTTCGATTCACGAATGGGATTTTTTTGTACAATTATATTGGCTCTGATTACTGGCGCACTTAGAGGTAATGATTACACTTTTGCAACTATGAACTTGATTGCCGGAGGGCTATCTGTTTATACTGTAAGAGATATTAAAAATCGTACACAGATATTCAGGTCGTTTATAATAATTTTGTTAGGATATTTTTTATCAATAATTGCTTTTGGATTGGAACGTTTTGCTCCTGTTGATAAAATGCTTGTAGAATTTGCATTTGCCGGTTCAAATGCTCTGATAAGTCCTGTCCTTACATACGGGTTACTTATTTTCTTCGAAAAGATGTTCAATATTACAACTGATCTTACACTGTTGGAACTATCAAATTTTGATAGACCGTTACTAAAAGAAATAGCTACAAAGGCACCGGGTACTTTTAATCATTCGATGACAATGGGAACGATGGCCGAAGCAGCAGCCGAAAAAATTAACGCTAATCCGCTGCTAGCCAGAGTTGGTGCATATTATCATGACGCCGGCAAAACTATTGCTCCTCAAAATTTTGTCGAGAACCAGTTAAACAATGAAAATATTCATGAGGATTTAAATCCGGAAGAAAGTGCAAAAATAATTCTTAGTCATGTTCAGGCTGGAATTAATCTGGCTATAGAGAATAATCTGCCCAGAGAAATAATTGATTTTATTCCGATGCATCATGGGACTACTGTGCTTTCATTTTTTTATGAACGTGCTAAAAAGTTGTATGGTGAGGATAAGGTTAATATTGATGATTACAGATATCCTGGCCCTAAACCGCAAACGAGGGAAACGTCAATAATTATGTTGGCTGACGGATGCGAATCTGCAGTAAGATCTATAGATGAACCAGATCCTGAAAAGGTAAAAAATGTAATAGACGGTATTTTCAAGTCACGAATTAATGATGGACAACTAAGTGAATCACCGATTACATTTAATGATATTACTAAAATGAAAGAAGTGTTTTTTAACATTCTTCTCGGACAACATCATAGGAGAATACGTTATCCAAAACAGGAGGAAATGGAAAAAGGAGTAGTGGAAGAAAAAGAAAAATAATGAAAACATTTCTGAAGGAATACCTTTCTGTACTAAGACTTGAGCGCAATCTATCCGAGAATACCATATCATCTTACAAGAACGACCTGACTACTTTTCTTAACTTTCTTGAACAAAA
>JARRKK010000060.1:13180-28092 GCA_037388105.1 Ignavibacteriaceae bacterium
GACGATCCTTCTCAGATTAATATCAATCATATAACAATTTTTTTCAACATATTATACAAAAACGGGTTAACCAGTACAACTTCTGCGAGATACTTTTCTTCAATAAAAAGTTTTTTCAGTTATTTGCATATGAACAAGTATATTGAAGAAAATCCTATTGAAAGGTTTAGCTCACCCAAATTATCAAAAAATTTACCCGTGGTACTTACAGTTGAGGAAATTAATTCCATAATAAACTTGCCTGATATAAATACTAAATTAGGATTGAGGGACAAAGCCTTGCTTGAACTATTGTATGCTTGCGGAACACGTGTTGCCGAAATTATAAATTTGAAAATTTCAGATTTATTTTTTAAGGAAGAAATAATCAGAGTATTTGGAAAGGGTTCAAAGGAAAGGATTGTGCCTATCGGCAGTTCTGCAATTCATTGGGTTGAAGAATACTTAATAAAAAGCAGACCCTTACTTGAATAAAATATGAAGAGTGAAAATTTTGTGTTTCTGAATAACAGGGGTATGAAACTCTCAAGAATGGGCGTATGGAAAATGATTAACAGGTACACAACCGAGTCAGGCGTCAAGAGAAAAGTGCATCCTCATACTTTCAGACATTCGTTCGCCACACATCTTTTGGAAGGCGGAGCTGATTTAAGAGCAGTACAGGAAATGTTAGGACATGCAGATATATCTACCACTCAAATTTATACTCATATAGACAGAGACTACATTAAACAAATCCATAAAGAGTTCCATCCAAGGGGTTAGCAACTTCATCATAAATATTGGATAGTGAAAAATCACAATCTGATAACATTACTAAATCAATTGTTTTTCAAAATCAAAAATGAGTTAGGTGAGAAGTAAGGTATGTTAATCCGAAGAAGAAACCAACTAACGGTATAACACTGATTCCAATGTATGAAGTAATTAAATATGATTCCGCTGGCAATTTTTATAGTTGTTAATAATCTGCTTTGGGCTATTTTTATGAATTTCGTTAACTTGATTATAGGATTAATTTTTTCGCTATGAAAGATAACTCGGTAAGATTTAGAAACATATTCTTTATAAGCGCAATATTGGTATCTGTCTCCTGTGAAAGAACATCATTAGAAGACGGTGATATGTTAAATTATCGATCGGAGACTAAATCTATTCCATCAAAAAAATTAGATCATTTCTTTTTTATTGGCAGTTACGGAGGACAATTCAGTATTTATAAATTTGAATTGAACGACAATAGTTATCAAATATTCTGGTATTCGCCTAAAGAGACTGTTGTTAAATATCTCTATAGCAGAGATTTCAAATACGCCTTTTTCTTAACGGCAAGAAAAATTGGTACAGACAAAGGGTTATCATTTATCAGCGGGATTAAACTGTATCGTTTGGATCCAGAACAACTGATCGTTGAAGAGTTATCCAATATTGGGGATGCTATACAAATATTTATTCAATGGACAGGAATGAACCTTAATATTCAATTTACACGATTTAATTTAAAGATTGCTTCATATATAGATAAGATTAATCAATTGTACAGTCCTTTCGGAAAACTGTTAAAAGAGGACAATGAGGCATTTGATTTTATTAACGATCACTATCCACAGTTTGATATTGGTAAGGTCTCACTTACCTCTCCATCAGGAAATTTTGAAGTTATTCAGTCAGCTGATTCAATATTACTTAAGATTGCAAATGACGAACAAAAAATATTTATTGATTCTACCAGCGAATCGGTAAGCAAAGTTAAATGGAGCAGTAGCGAAGACTATATTATTTTTACAGTCATTAGTAAGAAAGATGTCAAAGGTAAAATTGGAAGTTCGAGATTGCTTGTATATAACCTGCGTGATCAAATTTTGGAGATAGATGTGGAAAGTACTGAACAAATAGATTTTATAATTACTGATGATCTGGTGATTTATGAAAGAGAAACTAATTTCGAATCATATTTAACAGTATATAATTTTGAAAAGGATGAAGAAATATACCGCATCAACGTTAAAGGGGGTTGTGCTTTATCCACGATGCCCGGTGTTTAAAGACTAATTAATGAATACTTATTTAAGAATATTAAGCTTTGTAAAACCTTATTGGAAGCATCTGATTGTTACATTTGTGTTTACAATATTATTTGCTGTATTAAGTGGTGTTTCAATATACTTAACAATCCCCCTGCTTGACACTTTATTTCAGGAATCAACAAACAAAGATATAGTTACTGATCAGTCTATTGGTATAGAAAACACTGCAGGAATAACACCTGATTTTATTGAGAATATTAAGCAGGAGATTACAAAATCATTTAATAATTATATACTTAGCGGTGAGAAAACCGATATACTAATTAAAATTTGCATCCTTATAGTAGTTTCATTTCTGCTTAAAAATATTTTTGGATACCTGCAAGCTTATTTCATGGCTCATGTTGAATTTGGTGCTATGAGAGATTTGCGTGACAAAGCCTACATACATCTGAACAAATTATCGCTTAGTTATTTTAAGAAGGAAAGGGTAGGTAACTTAATTTCCAAGTTTACTAATGATGTTAATGTAGTACAGGCAAGTATTTCAGCAACATTTTCAAATCTGATTAAGGAACCAATGACAATCTTGGTCTTTTTCGGAATTGCATTAAGTATAAGCTGGCAGCTTACTATCCTGGCTGTTTTAATAGTTCCACTTTCAACTTTTATTATTGTTTGGATTGGACAGAAACTCAGACACCAAACCGTGGTATTACAATCCAAACTTGCCGATATAACAAGTATATTACAGGAATCGATTTCCGGGGTAAAAGTTGTTAAAGCATTTGGAATGGAAAAATATGAGAATAAAAAATTTATGCAAGAAACTACCGCTTATTTTAAACTTGCATTAAAAATTGTTAGAACGAGAAATTCTTCTTCACCAATTACTGAAATATTAAGTGTAATAATTGGAGCAATTATTATTTACTATGGTGGCCTTTTGGTTTTAATTGAAAATACTATATCTGCAAGTCAATTTATGGGATTCCTATTTGCAATATTTCAGATGATGCCACCCATAAAAGCACTTGGTGGTGTTAATAATAGAATTCAGGAAGCCAGTGCAGCTGCTGATCGGATATTTGAAATAATGGATAAAGATCCTAGCATTAAAAGTAAGGCTGGTGCACACGAACTTTTAGAATTTAAACATAATATTCTATTTGAAAACGTAAGTTTTCATTATGAAGAAACGCGAAAGAAAGTTTTAAAAAATGTGAATGTTCAGGTAAATAAAGGTGATATCTTAGCTCTGGTCGGACCCAGTGGCGGGGGAAAATCAACCTTCGTGGATCTTGTACCCAGATTTTATGATCCTACGGATGGGAGAATCTTAATTGATTCTGTTGATATAAAAGATATTAAATTGGAATCTCTGCGAAGTAAGATGGGAATCGTAACTCAGGAAACATTTCTCTTTAATGGCTCTGTAAAACAAAACATTGCATACGGACTTGAGAATCCTCCATTTGAAAAAATTGTTGATGTTTCTAAAACTGCAAACGCACACGAATTTATTGAACAAATGCCTCAAGGCTATGATACCATTGTTGGTGAACGTGGAGTAAGATTATCTGGGGGGCAACGACAGAGATTAACTATTGCCAGAGCTCTTTTAAAGAATCCGCAAATTTTGATCTTTGATGAAGCAACGTCTGCATTGGATAGTGAATCTGAAATTCTCGTCCAACAGGCAATTGAAAGGTTGATGGTTAACAGAACCACTTTTGTTATCGCTCACCGTTTAAGTACAATCAGGAATGCAACTAAAATTCTTGTCATTGATAAGGGAAAAGTTGTTCAGATGGGCAAGCACGAAGAACTGATATCAGATACCAATGGACTTTATAAAAAGTTATATGCTATGCAGTTCCGTGATCATATCCCTGATCTTAAATCTCTGCGGAGCAAAACTGACGCTTAATGCCGAGATTATATTATTCCTTACCAGCAAATTATATTCAATTACTTGAGATATTCTTGTATCCTTTATTTAAGCGAACTGCTATGTGGAAAGTAATAATTTCCAAACACTATCTAATTAAAATAATACCTGCCGCCGACTCCACCGGCAAAATCAAATTTTGTTTCGGGGATGATATCAAAAATTGGAGCAACTTCAATAAACAAATCGAAGGGAGTTCCTGTTGGCAACCATAATATTCCAATGACCCCCCTTATCCCTAACCGGCTGTTATTTTCGTTAATTCTTAAGCTAGCACCGGGTCCGTAATAAACTGTAAATTTTTCTTCTGCTTTTAACATATTTGAATTATGAAAAACATAATCGCCATAAAAATCAATTATACTATTTGAAGTCGTAAATGAATAACCCAATCCGAAATCAATTGCAGTTTCGGTTGAAGTCCAGAACTTTGCACTTAAACCAGTCGGTTCACCAAGGATAATACCTAAACCAAATCCATTTTGCTGGGAATAATTTGAATTATTGACAATTAGGAAAACCAGTACGGTTAAATAGAGAGTGATCTTTTTCATATTATTATATTTATAATGTAATTAAAAATTTGACTGCAAAGATAACCGAATCTTTATATTCAGCAAAAGGATATTTGCAATAGGATTACCATTCGGTGAATTGCTATTTTAATCTATTATCAATAAAGACCTATAAATATGACATCCAACGAAACAAAAAACATCTTAAAATTAGTCAGTGAATTAAGTTCCGGTTTTAATAAAAACATAAATGAATTTGCTATTATATTAGCTGCAGGTCATGGGAAAAGATTAAACTCCGATAAATCGAAAATGCTCCATACAATTGACGGAATTCCAACAATTGAAAGAGTCTTAAACGCCTGCATTAAGGCCGTGGAAGGAATTAATACTGTTATCGTTGTTGGGATAAAAGCTGAAGATGTTATGGATTCTCTCGGAAAAAGAACTAATAACATTTACGCTTACCAGGATGTGCAGAACGGAACTGGACATGCAGTGCAGGTTGCAATGGAGGGAATAAAACATATTCCTGATGATTCAATTGTTTATATTCTTCCTGGTGATATGGGATTGATTGATGCGGAAACTATAAAGCAATTCCGTGAAGAATTTATTAAATCTAATGCTGATATGATTGTGCTTACCGGGTTTTATGACGGAAAGCCTGAAGACAACTATTATGGAAGAATAGTTAGAGTGAAAGAGAAAAGTGGTAATGTAATACGGATAATGGAACATAAAGATATTCTTGTTTTACCTGATGATGAATTATACACAGTAACATATAACGATAAAAATTACACTTACACAAAGGAAGAGCTAATTAATAATAACGAATATAATTCAGGTGTATTTGCATTTAGATACGGTAAACTTGCAAATATGATTGGTGAATTGAAGAGTAATAATGTACAAAGTGAAATTTACTTAACCGATCTAATTGAACTTTTTAATGGAAAGGGGTACACAGTTGCTGCTGCAAGTCCGGGAAAGAATTATGTTGTCATGGGTTTTAACACACAGGAAGTTCTGAAAGAAATGAATGAAATTGCAAGAAAGATAAATGAAAACAATCGATAAGTTAATTATGCTTGAAGATAGAGCGGTATTAGTGAACTATTTTGTTACGGAATTGGAATCTAAGGGAGCGAATACTCAATATTAAATTAAAAAAGGGTATTCAGAGATGAAAAGCTTTTTTAGAATTAAGTATCAGATATTACCTACTTTTCAGTTTTGGTAGTGGTTAAACTGTTCAAGTGTCTTGTAAGCTGGGATTTTTTTCTAGCTGCAGTGTTCTTTTTTATTTTTCCCTTATCCACGCTCCTATCTAAAACACTTACAGCTTCTTTGTACAATTTTTCTACTTCTTCTTTATTGTTGGAAGAAAAAACCTTTTTTGTACTTGTTTTGATCTTAGAGGTTATGGCTTTGTTTATTTCTCTTTTTCTTTCAGAGGAACGAATTCTTTTCTTTGCCGATTTATGATGAGCCATTAATTACTTATCCTTTGCTTATTTTCTTTAAAAAACAAGAATAAATTTAGCATTATCAGTTTTTGAAATCAAACTGTAGTTGGGTAATTTTCCCACTCACTAGTTGTGATTTTATGATAAAAATTAACGAAATATATCACTCAATACAGGGAGAAAGTTCAAATACTGGACTTCCCTGCATTTTTGTGAGACTGACTTACTGCAACCTGCGCTGCACTTATTGCGATACAGCATATGCGTTCTACGATGGGAAAGATAAATCTATTGATGAAATTATTTCCGAAGTGAAGGAGTACAATTGTAACCTGGTTGAGGTTACAGGTGGTGAGCCACTATTCCAGACTGAGTGTTATGATCTGTTAGCAAGACTGTGCGATGAAGGTTTTGATGTTTTGCTGGAGACTGCAGGTAATATGCCTATTAAAAATGTTGATCCCAGAGTGAAGATAATTATGGATTTTAAATGTCCTTCAAGTGGAATGGAGAAGAAAAATTTATACGGTAATACCAATTATATAAAACCCAAAGACGAAATTAAATTTGTAATCGGCAATCGTGAAGATTATGATTGGACTAAAGAAATTATGAGTAGATATAAATTAAACTCTAAAAGTGAAATCTTATTCTCTGTAGTTTTCGGGGAATTGGAACCAATTACTTTAGTTAACTGGATTTTAGAAGATAAACTTGATGTCAGGTTTCAATTGCAGATGCACAAATACATCTGGCATCCTGAAACAAAGGGCGTCTAATGAAAGTAGCAAAAGAATTCAGATGGGAAATGGGGCATCGTCTTCCTGAACATTTCGGATTATGTAAAAATATTCACGGTCATTCATACAAGTTGATAGTTGAGTTTGAAGGTGAATTAGATAAACAGGGAATGGTAATTGATTTTTACGATGTTGAAAAAATAATAAATCCAATTATTGAGAAATTGGATCACGCATTTATGGTAAACAAAAATGATGAAGCTACAATTAAATTATTAGAAAAAGTGAACTCCAAAAAAATAGTTGTTGATTTTAACTCAACTGTAGAAAATATTTCTAAATATCTTCTATCAGAAATAAAAAAAGGATCATTTCCCGAAAATGTCAGTTCTGTAAAAGTTAGAGTCTATGAAACTACCTTCGATTATTCTGAAGAAAGCATTGAACTTAAATGAGCAGAAAACTAATTGTTTTTTGTTCGGAAATATTTTCTGTATGTTTAATAAAATACTTACCATATAAATCACTATAGCAGAGGAAAGATCAATCAAAATACAATCAAAAAAAGCCGATGCCCCATTTCCCATCTGAATTCTTTTGCTACTTTCATTAGACGCCCTTTGTTTCAGGATGCCAGATGTATTTGTGCATCTGCACGCTCTATTTTTAGCTCAAGCAATAAGTGTTGCGTTTTATGTTATTGCATTCACTGAAGCTTTCCAACCCTTATTTGAATGGGTTAAAAGCACTTATGGATGGGATCTGCCACGGCAGGTTATTAGTATTCCGGCAATGGCAATTCTTTCCCTGCTTATAATACTTAAGGGTGCTAATTTAGGTGTAAGGGCATTGTATGTGGTTGTTGTCATTTTATTTGTTTCATTTGTTTGTTTCTTTCTTGGCAGCCCGATTAGTGATTCCGATTCAGTTGGAGTTTTTAACAATGCTTTTAATGATCCCCAAAACTTTTTTATTGTATTTGCAATTATATTTCCTGCATTTACCGGAATGACTGCAGGCGTGGGTTTATCCGGAGATTTGAAAAATCCGGGTAAATCAATTCCACGCGGAACGCTCTTTGCTACACTCGGAGGTTTTATAATTTATATTTTTGTTATCTATAAACTTGCTACTTCTGCAAATGCGGAAGCTCTTCTGTCTGATCAGCTCATTATGTCTGATATAGCTCTGTATGGTGCGATTGCAATTCCGTTAGGATTAGCCGCATCTACAATCTCTTCAGCAATAGGTTCGTTTCTGGTTGCACCGCGCACACTGCAGGCACTTAGTACTGATCGAAGTTTCCCGCTGCAGTTTGTTAATAAAATTCTTGCAAAAGGAAAAGGGGCACAAAACGAACCGAGAAATGCTTCCATAGTTATAGCAGTTATCGGGTTTCTGTTTGTAGCCCTAGGTGATGTTGATGTTGTTGCTTCGATTATAACTATGTTTTTTATGGTTACTTACGGATCCTTGTGCTTAATATCATTCCTTTACCACTTTGGATCAGATCCATCTTACAGACCCACATTCAGATCCAGATGGTATTTATCGCTTATAGGATTTTTAGCCTGCCTTATTCTAATGTTTCAGATAAGTACTCC
Organism: Ignavibacteriaceae bacterium; assembly: GCA_037388105.1. Lineage (GTDB taxonomy): Bacteria > Bacteroidota > Ignavibacteria > Ignavibacteriales > Ignavibacteriaceae > BMS3ABIN03. The sequence continues at coordinate 21,490 of JARRKK010000060.1, forward strand.
CTTTGCATTACTTTCAATATTAGTTATTGTACTCATTTATGTATCTTTAAGCTGGTACCATAAAGACAGACAGGGATTAGAGGCTATCTTCCAAAATGCAATTTTTCAGCTTAGCAGAAATGTTTTTGTTTATTTACAAAAGTCCAAGAAATCTGATCTCAAAAAGAACTGGAGACCCTCCGCAGTTTGTCTTTCCAAAGATACTTTTGTAAGAGATAAAGCTATTAATCTATTAAGCTGGATTTCTTACAGGTTTGGCTTCGGCACTTATATTCATCTTATTGAAGGATATTATTCAAAATCAGCATTAGCTGATGCAGAAAAAGATCAGGAAAGATTAATAACCCAGGCAACAATGATCAAAAGTAATATTTATATAGATACTATGATCTCTCCATCTTTTACATCTGCAGTAGCACAAATTGCGCAGCTTCCCGGTCCATCGGGAATGGATAATAACATGATGATTTTTGAATTTGATAAAAATAATCCATCGGACCTTGATCAGATAATTGAAAATCTTGCACTAGTACAGGCGGGAGATTACGATGTTTGCATACTCGGCTCTTCAGCACGCCAAATAAATTTTGAAAACGGTATTCACGTTTGGTTAAAGAACTGGGATATTGATAATGCCAACCTGATGATATTGCTGAGTTATATTCTTCTTGGTCATCCTGATTGGGAAAAAGCATTTATAAAAATTTATAGTATTTGTAACGTGGGTGAAAAGGAACAAGAAACTGAAAAACTGAACGAGCTTGTTCTTTATGGAAGGCTGCCGATTTTTGAAAAGAATATCGAGGTTATTGAAATGAATGAAGGAATGAATTTCAAATCACTCGTAAATGAGTATTCCGCAGAAGCAGGTTTAACGATTATCGGTTTTCAGGAAGAACTATTAAAAAAGGAAAGTTCCGAATTTTTTGAAGGCTATGAGAAAATTGGTGATGTGCTCTTTGTAGATGCAAAAGGTTTAAAAGAAATAAAGTAGGGTATTTACCTCAAGGACACCATCTTCTCAAGTTTTACAATCTCATCTCTGAGCGAAGCAGCTTTTTCAAACTCCAGATCTTTAGCAGCTTCATGCATCTGTTCTCTTAGCTGATCAATCAAATCTTTTTTCTGATCATTATCCATGTATTTTAATACAGGCTCTGCAACCTTCGCAAATCCAAAATCTTCCTTATCTTCTTTCTTCCTTACATCCGCAATAGAAGTTGAAGAAAGGATCTCTTCCATAGTTTTATAGATAGTCGCTGGTTTTATTTTATGTTTTTCATTGTATTCTGATTGGAGTTTCCTTCTCCTGGTTGTTTCAGTTATTGTCTTCTGCATTGATTGAGTAATTATATCCGCATACATAATAACTTTGCCATTTACATTTCTTGCGGTTCGTCCGGCAACCTGCATAAGAGATTTTTCACTCCTTAAAAATCCTTCTTTATCAGCATCAATTATTGCAACAAGAGAAACTTCCGGAAGATCGAGACCTTCTCTTAATAAATTCACTCCGACTAAAACATCAAACTCTCCTATCCTTAAGTCGCGCAAAATTTCAACTCTTTCAAGGGAGTCTATATCACTATGAATGTATCGAACCCGTATGCCAATTTTATCTAAATAATCGGCTAAATCTTCAGCCATTTTTTTAGTAAGTGTTGTAACTAATGTTCTTTCTTTTCGAGTTACCCTATCGCGAATCTCAGAGATCAGGTCATCGATTTGTCCAGTAATTGGTCTGACTTCAATTGGAGGATCAAGAAGACCTGTGGGACGAATTATTTGCTCGACTATTACACCACCGCTCTTTTCTAATTCGTAGTCTGATGGTGTGGCGCTAACAAATATCACCTGGTTTATCATCTTTTCGAATTCTTCAAACTTCATAGGTCTGTTGTCCAAGGCGGAAGGAAGGCGGAATCCGTGCTCGACCAAAGTTTCTTTTCTTTTTCTGTCGCCATTATACATTGCACGAAGTTGAGGAACCGTTACATGGGATTCATCTATTATTAATAAAAAGTCATCTGAAAAGTAATCAAACAAAGTATAAGGTCGTGTACCTGGTTCCCTGCCATCCATATGCCTTGAATAATTTTCAATTCCTGAACAATAACCGATCTCTTTCATCATTTCAATATCAAACCTTGTCCTTTGCTCAATTCGTTGAGCCTCAACGTATTTTTCTTCTTTTCTCAACACAGCGAGTCTTTCTTTTAGCTCCTCTTCAATACTGTGGACGGCTTTACGAAGTTTATCTTTATCTGTCACGAAATATTTTGCAGGATAGATTGGAGACGAATCAATCTCACGTATCAACTCTCCTGTAGTGGAATCTATAACAGATAGTCTTTCAATTTCATCATCCCATAGTTCTATGCGTAATGCTTCTTCATATTGATACGCAGGAATAATTTCAACAACATCTCCACGGGATCTGAATGTACCTCGCGAAAATTCCGAATCGTTTCTTGTATAGTAAATATCTATTAAGTCTCTTAGCAGTTTCTTCCTTTCAATTTTCCCTCCTTTTTTTACAAAGATAATTTTATCCGCATATTCCTGAGGTGCGCCGATTCCATAAATACAGCTTACACTTGCAACAACTATTACATCAGATCTTCCTTCAATCAGGGAAGTGGTTGCCTTCAATCTAAGGCGATCAATTTCCTCATTTATTGAAAAATCCTTTTCAATGTATAAATCGCTTTTAACCACATAAGCTTCCGGCTGATAGTAATCGTAATAGCTTATAAAGAATTCAACTGCATTGTTAGGAAAAAATCCCTTAAACTCTGAGTAAAGTTGAGCGGCAAGTGTTTTGTTATGTGAGATGATAAGCGTTGGTTTATTGAAATTCTTTATCACATTTGATATGGTAAAGGTTTTACCACTTCCTGTTACACCTAATAGCGTTTGGAACTTATCACCGTTTTTAATACCCGCAACTAATTGATCAATGGCCTCTGGTTGGTCTCCTGCGGGTTGATAATTTGAACTTAGCTCAAACTTTTTCATTCGCATTAATTAAGTAGCACATCATGCGCGTGAAAGTTATCTTTATTCAGATGACCCCGTAGCACAATTGTTTCAGCAGACTCAATACCGGACGGAATGTGATCGGCTTGAACTAATACCGTTGTTCCTGCTTTATCCATAACGTAAAAGCTTGCGCTACCATCTTTATTATTGTTAATTCCCCTGTCTATAAGAATTTGTACTTTGATATCCTTAACAGCGGTATTGTTCGTGTCAAAATCTGTAAACGAACCAAGTCCTTCTTTGGGGGAAAAGTACACAACGTATACTAAAGCAATAACTATTATAATTAACAATGGCAATATTAATTTTTGAATAATTTTCATTTTCTCCAGATTATTATTGAATTACAAATTTAGTAATATTTAATTTCTCTGAAAATGAAATTAAGATGACTCGATCTTTCAGCTATGTATATAAAATAAAAATAATTGTTATTATTTTTTTAACTGAACTATGAATAAACAAATAGTAGAGGCAGATATTATTATTTAATGATGAAATTAGGTTTTTCAGATAGACTGCTTTGGAGAGCGGTCTAATAATAAAATTTACAAAATCTATTTTATTGCACGTAATTTAAAGAAAACCTCTTCAGGTGAAAATAATCCTGCGAGGAATCTTTCATAAATAACCGGTTCAAGATTAACAAAAAAATCCAGCCATTTAAGAACGGGAAAATGAGAAGTTATAAAGTTTGTACGATGTTTAAGTTTCCACTTCTCATAAAACTTTAATTTTTTATTTCCTATATATTCGTAGTTATCAAACGTTCGGATTGAAAAAGGAATTTTATGATCCGGTTCACCAAAATATTTAGTATTTAAAAAGAAGGGAGCATATACAATTAATACACCGTCTGGCTTTAGTATCCGATATATTTCTGTAATATATTCGTGAAAATTATTTAAATGCTCGAGAATATGTGATGCAAAAACTTCATCAAAGAAGCTATCTTCAAAAGGATAAGGAAAACTATTTAAATCATGAATCCTGTTCCCACCATAGTCAACAACATCAAGATTAATATACCCATCCTTTATATCATTCCCGCAGCCGAGATTTAATCTATTCATTATTTCTTAATTTGCTTAACAAAATACTTTAAGCGGATAATTTAATTACGCACTGAATTACATGTGAAATTTAAATAAATCGAAAAGAATTATATAACTAGCTTTAGAAATAAAAAATAGCCCGGCGTTTTACCGGGCTTAAGGAAATAAATATTTACAACTTGAATTAGTTCGTTGAAACAATGGGATTATCAATACCTGAAATTAATATTTCCTCAACTTTCAACTTTTTAACACCATTTGTTAAAAGATCAAGTTCCTCAGCAGCAGCCTTAGAAAGATCAAGCTGTCTGCCAGGGATATATGGACCACGGTCGTTTATCCGTACAATTATTGATTTCCTATTTATTGGATTTGTTACTTTCAATATTGTTCCAAACTTTAAGGATTTATGCGCAGCTGTAAATGCTGTTTGGTCATAAATCTCTCCATTTGCAGTAAACCTGCCATGAAATCTTGGACCGTACCATGATGTCCTCATCGTCCCAAGATCCACATACCGGATGGTCGATATATTTACATTACTATTTTCAGTAATCGGAATAAACTCTTCAGTTAGAGTTTGTATTTCTGTAGTGTCCTTCTCATTATTAATAATAGTAAAACCACCTAATCCAACCACGGCAAGAATCATTATTATATTACTTAGCGACTTCAAGAATCACCTCGATTTTTTATAAAATTCATTTAATTATCAATATTAATTAATGTAATATTTCACAAACAACGAAATAGTTACATTGGAGTACTTATCGTAGATTTACCTAATATTTCGATTCTATAACTATTTTAGACAGCTTTCTATATCAGGAAAATTTGTTTTGGAATTTGTGCGATTTTTATAAGCCTCCTATATCAAAAATAAATCATTGATATGTAAAAACCAATTTAATTTCTAAAATTATTAAAATACTTTTATCACATTTCCGTTTTTTTATTTATCTTAAATTATGCTTAATAAACAACAGAATCGATTAAAAAAGGAATTAACTCTTTTTCACGTATTCGCAATTGCTACGGGCACCACTTTAAGCGCAGGATTCTTTCTGCTGCCCGGACTTGTTGCAAATTATTCAGGCCCGGCAGTACCATTAGCATATTTAATTGCAGTTCTTCCTTTAATCCCGGCAATGTTTTCCATAATAGAATTATCTACAGCTATGCCAAAAGCTGGAGGAGTTTATTATTTTTTGGATCGAACATTGGGTCCGTTGATAGGAACAATAGGTGGTTTTGGCACGTGGGCGGCACTTGGATTAAAAGTTGCTTTTGCACTTATCGGAATGGGTGCATATATAAAATTATTTTTCCCTTCTTTGCCCATTGTCCCGGTGGCTGTTACAATAGCATTAGTATTGGGTTTCATAAGTTTGTTTGGTTCAAAAAAGAGTGGAAAGCTGCAGGTTATACTTGTTTCTGTTTTACTTTTTCTTCTTTTAATATTTATAGCGGATGGCGTACCTAAAATTAATCAGGATCATTTCAAAGATTTCTTTAACTCCGGATGGTCAAATATATTTGCAGCCGCAGGATTGGTTTACATTAGTTATGTAGGGATCACTAAAATAGCCAGTCTCTCCGAAGAAGTAAAAAATCCTGAAAAAAATCTTCCCTTGGGTATATTTCTCTCGTTAGGAACCTCGGTAATAATTTATGTGCTTGGCACATTAATCATGGTTGGAGTAATTCCTCTCAATATATTAGAAGGGGACTTAACTCCGGTTGCTACTGCAGGCGAAATTATGCTGGGAGAGACAGGTGTTGTTCTTTTTTCAATTGCTGCGTTGTTTGCGTTTGTGTCTGTTGCAAATGGAGGCATGCTTGCTGCATCCAGATACCCACTGGCCTTGAGTCGCGATCATCTTCTTCCGCGTTATCTTTTAAAAATGAGTAAATGGGGTACTCCATTCTATTCAATTATAGTTACAGTTGGAACTATTGTTCTTATACTGATATTGTTAGATCCAATTGGAATAGTCAAACTTGCCAGCGCTTTTCAGCTTATGGTATTTGCATTTATTTGCTTAGCCGTTATTATAATAAGAGAAAGTAGGATTGATGCATACGATCCCGGATACAAATCTCCCTTTTATCCATGGATGCAGATCCTTGGGATGATCCTTCCGTTTGTTCTCATTTTTGAGATGGGACTGATGCCGTTACTTTTTAGCTTTGGCTTGATATTAATTGGAGCTGCTTGGTATTGGATTTACGGGAGACCTAAAGTGGTAAGGACGGGAGCAATTTATCATTTATTCGAAAGAATGGGAAGACTGCGTTATGATGGTCTGGATAGCGAATTAAGAGGAATTTTAAAAGAAAAAGGGTTGAGAGAGGCCGATCCGTTTGATGAAATTGTAGCCAGAAGTTTAGTTATTGATTTGGAAAACAAGGAAGAATTTGAAGATGTTGTTAAAAAAGCGTCTCGCTGGATATCAAAATTTGTAGAGAAGTCATCTGCAGAAATTGAAAAGCTATTTTTAGAAGG
>JARRKK010000061.1:0-10752 GCA_037388105.1 Ignavibacteriaceae bacterium
TAAAGGTATTCTTTTAAAACATATTAATGATGGAAACGTAAAACTGCTTGTTGATTTGGAGCGATGTATATTTGTAGACTCAACATTTCTATCAGCTTTAATTGTGGCCCAAAAAGCAGCAATGAAGGATGGCGGCAGTTTAAAAATTCTTTCACCAAAGAATGATGTAGCTGAAGTCCTAGAAGCAACAGGTATGAACAGGGTATTCAATATATTCTCAGGTATTGAACAGGCTCTGGCAAGTTTCAACTCGAATGGGCAAGAACCAACCGATGGTTAGACTTAAACATACAGTGCACTACCGAATTCCCTCCGGTGTTTGATAGTAATAGGATGGTCTTCACCCAAATATTTAAATATGGCAATGCAAGCTTTTCGTGAACCATCATCATCGTACATTCTATCACGTCTTATAACATCTATAAATTTTTCTAATGAACCATCGAAGTTTTTATTCTTCAAATCTGTAATAGCATTTGAATAATAATTAAAAACTTCACCATCTGGCAGCTCTTCTGTTTTATGTATGAGTTCTGCAATCGTATTAATTGAATCCGCGAGTTCACGATATTCTACACTTCCGTCAGCATTTTGAATAAGTTTTAAAGCTGCCTCAGAATCTTCGAATAAAAGTAATTTTGCCATAAGGATTTTTGCCTCATCATTATTTAAATCTCCAGATAGTACTTCTTCCAGAATAACTTTTGCATCTATGTTATTTCCATTATGAAGCAACTGTTTTGCTTTATCAATCGATTCAGCATACTTGCTGGGAATTGATTTTTTTAGCCAATCTCTAACTGCTTGTTCAGGTAATGCACCCGTAAATTCATTAATAACTTCGCCTTTCGAAAATAACTTACAATTAGGTATACCTCTTATTCCATATTTAATGGCCAGCTCCTGATTTTTGTCTGTATCAACTTTTGCAAGAACCCAATTTCCGTTTGATTCTTTAGATAGCTTTTCCAAAACAGGACCGAGCACTTTACATGGTCCGCACCATTCTGCCCAGAAATCTACTAACACAGGGATATTATGACTTTTATGTATTACTTCTTTTTCAAAATTCTTGACTTCGGAAGTCATCTTTCTCTCTCCAAAAGAAATTATTAGAAATTTAAAGTTATTGGGTGATAATTAATAGATTATTTTACAATTTTTACATCGATAATATAATAAGATTAGTAAGATGACATTTGTGTTTGAAATTAATTTTTAAGAATATTTTACAAGAGACCAAAATTACACGTTAATTTTAAAATTATTTACTTAGTTTCAATAATAATCTGACCAGTGAGTCATTTATTGAATTAGAAGGGTTTCATCTTTATTTTCGCTTAATTATATTTAGCTTTCCTTATAACAAACCGGTTAATCTAACTAATGACAAAACAATACTATATAGCAGTTTTAGGTGGTGGACCGGGAGGTTATGTAGCCGCCATACGGGCTGCACAATTAGGCTTCAAAACGACAGTTATTGACAAAGAAAAATTGGGAGGTATATGTCTGAATTGGGGCTGTATTCCTACAAAATCTCTCCTCAAAAATGTTGAAATCTATGATACTGTAAAAAATCATGGTAAAGATTTCGGAATAACTGCGAAAGAACTTACATTTGACTTTAATAGAATTATTAAAAGAAGTAGAGAAATTTCCGACAGGATATCAAATAATGTAGAAATCCTTGTAAAAAAGAACAAGATTGATAGAATTCGTGGATTTGGGAAATTTGAATCAACAAATAAGTTGGGAATATCTGATGAAAAGGGAAAGAAAATTGACACAATTGAAGCAAAGAATATTATCATTGCTACTGGCGCAAGACCTAAATCAGTACCGTCAATACCAGTTGATAACGAAATGATCATTACAAGTACCGAAGCAATGATTCTTCCCACACAACCAAAAGAGTTAATAGTAGTTGGTGCAGGTGCAATTGGTATTGAGTTTGCATATTTCTATAGTGTTCTTGGTACAAATGTAACTGTGATTGAAATGATGGATAATATTCTGCCGATTGAAGATAGAGAAGTGTCCAAAGAATTAGAAAAAAGTTTTAAGAAAAGGGGAGTGAAAATTTTAACGAAAGCAGCTGTTACTAAAGCAGAAGTAAAAGAGAATAAAGTAAACGTAACTGTATCTGTTGACGGAAAAGAACAGGTACTTTCTGCTGACAAGGTTTTAAGTGCTGTTGGTGTTACTGGAAATGTAGAAGGTTTTGGATTGGAAAAAATTGGTGTTGAACTATTCAAAGATCAAATTATGGTTAATAAGGAAACCTATGAAACAAACGTTCTCGGTGTATTCGCTATTGGTGATGTTATTGGTCCGCCTTGGTTAGCTCATGTTGCATCACACGAAGGTATTCACTGTGTTGAAACCATTAAGGGAATGAAAAATAAACCAATTGATTATAATAATATTCCTGGCTGTACATTTTGTCAGCCGCAGGTTGCAAGTGTAGGTTATACAGAAGAGAAAGCAAAAGAATTAGGGTACGAAGTTAAGATAGGGAAGTTTCCGTTTATGGCAAGTGGAAAAGCCTTTGCGGTTGGTGAAAGAGAAGGATTTGTTAAACTAATATTTGATGCTAAATACGATGAACTCTTAGGTGGACATATCATTGGTTCCGAAGCTACAGAGTTGATTGCTGAACTGGTAATGGCAAGAGAAATGGAAGCAACTGGCGAGTCGATTATTAAAACTGTTCATGCTCATCCTACATTATCAGAATCTATTATGGAAGCTGCTGCATTAGCGCACAGCGAAGCAATTCATATTTAATTTATTCGTAATATTACTGTTTTGTTTGATTTTTTCTTTGTCATGTTATCCTTTCTTTTATTGGAACATCCTCATACTTATACTCTCGGTAAAACAGCTCAGCACAAAAATCTGATAGGCAATTCTGAGTATTTAGAAAAAAACAAAATCTTAGTTTATGATATTGATAGAGGTGGCGACATAACATATCACGGACCCGGTCAGATTGTAGGTTACCCGATAATTGATCTGAATAATTGGGAAATGGATACACACAAATATTTAAGAGCACTTGAAGAAGTTTTAATCAGAACTTGCAGTGATTATGGATTAAATGTCATTAGAAATCCTGAATTTACAGGCGTGTGGATTGAGGATAGAAAAATTGCAGCAATAGGTATAAAGGTTAGCCGATGGATCACAATGCATGGATTTGCATTTAATGTTAATACTGATCTAAAACTATACAACGGAATTATTCCCTGTGGTATTCCAGGTAAAGAGGTAACATCATTAAGCAGAGAGCTTAATAGAGATGTTAAGTTGGAAAGAGTCAAGTCGACAATTCTAAAACATATAATTGAAATTTTTAATTATGATAAAGTTGAAGAATTGGATGCTGAAAAATTTGTTGAACTCAGTCTAATACCTTTATAAAAGAAAGGATAACATGACAAAGAAAAAATCAAACAAAACAGTAACAAGCAAAGAAGATAAAAATGTTTCGGTTAAGCCTACTAACGGTAAAGATTCTAAGAAGGATTCAGATAATTTTACGAAGAAGGAGCTTGTAGATATATTAAAAATGATGCTTCTTGCTCGTTCTATCGACCAAAAAGCAATGAACTTTCTTCGTCAGGGTAAAACATTCTTTCATATCGCAGGTGCGGGACACGAGGCAATACAAGCAGCCCTGGGACTTCAACTCAATATGGAAAAGGACTGGTTCTTTCCTTACTATAGAGACTTAGCATTAATTCTATATTCAGGTGTTACTCCAAAAGAATTTTTCTTAGGATGTTTCGCAAAGGATAGCGATCCTGCAAGTGGTGGCAGACAGTTGCCTTGTCATTGGGGTTCCAGAAGAAACAGACTTGTATCCCAATCCAGTCCAACGGGTACCCAATTTTTACAAGCTGTTGGTACAGCTCTCGCGGTAGTAAAACAAGGTGAAAAAAGGATTACCTATGTAAGCAGCGGGGAAGGAACAACCAGCCAGGGTGAATTTCATGAGGCTGTAAACTGGGCTAGCCGAGATAAATTACCGGTGCTGTTTGTAATACAGAATAATAAATACGCAATTTCTGTTCCTGTGTCTGTGCAGTGCGGTGGGAAAGACAATTCTATAGCTGAAATGATGTCCGGGTTTGAAAGCTTAAAAAGAATAAGAGTTGATGGAACAAATTTTTTCGAATCGTATAAGAGTGTTCAAAAGGCATTAAATTATATAAATAGCGGTGAAGGTCCGGCATTGATCGAAGCGGATTGTGTAAGACTCTTATCACATTCTTCTTCGGATGATCAGAAAAAATACAGACCGGATGAGGAAATTAAAGAAGATATCAAAAATGATCCAATTGAAATTATTTCAAATATACTAGTGACAGATGGTATATTGACCCAAGAAGAATATAAAACACTTAAACATGATGTAACAAAAGAAGTTGCAAATGCTGCCGATGAAGCATTACGCGAGCCCGATCCAGATCCAAGCCAGGCAGATAAATACGTATTTGATGAGAGTGGATTTAATCAAACACTGGAATATGAAAAATCAAAACCTTCCGGATCTAAAATAGTGATGGTTGACGCAATTAATCATGCACTTAAGGAAGAAATGAAACGAAATGATAACATGTATATTTTTGGAGAGGATATTGCGGATAATAAGGGAGGTGTTTTTACTGCTACTAAAGGTCTCTCTACTAAATTTGGAGATGAAAGAGTTTTTAACTCGCCATTAGCTGAAGCAAGTATTACAGGCGTTGCAACCGGTATGGCATTAGCAGGACTAAAACCGGTTGTGGAAATTCAATTTGCAGATTATATTTGGCCCGGATTTATGCAGTTGAGAAGTGAGACTGCAACCATGCGTTACCGTTCAAATGATGCCTGGGCTAACCCGTTTGTAACACGTGTTGCGGTCGGTGGATATATTCATGGCGGTCTCTACCACAGCCAGAATATTGAATCGATTTTTGCACATATTCCCGGTCTGTATATAGCTTATCCGAGCAATGCTGCGGATGCAAAAGGATTGTTAAAAACAGCATGCCGTATTAATGACCCGGTTATATTCCTGGAACATAAAGCATTGTACAGACAAAGTTTTGCATCTTCTCTTGAACCTGATGAAAATTATTTAATACCTTTTGGTAAAGCCTCAATTGCTTTAGAAGGAAATGATGTAACTGTTGTTTCTTACGGAGTTTCATTGTGGGATTCTGTATTTGCCGCGAGGCGACTGAGTGAAGAAGGATTTTCGGTAGAAGTAATAGATATCAGAACAATTATACCGTTAGATGAAGAAACCATATACAACTCTGTTAGAAAGACGAATAAGGTAATTGTTATTCATGAGGATACTAGTACCGGTGGATTCGGGGCTGAGATTTCTGCCAGGATAGCTGACAACTGCTTTCAGCTACTAGATGGTCCTATTAAAAGAATTGGTGCGAAAGACTGTCATATACCCTACTCACCAATCCTTGAACCCGCAGTTCTTCCAGGCAGAGAACAGATATATAACGGAATAAAAGATTTATTAATGTTTTAATTCAAAGGAGAGATGTTATAATGGAGATTGTAATGCCTAAAATGGGGGAGAGTGTTAATGAGGGCACTATCATCAAATGGTATAAAAAGGTAGGCGATGAAGTACACAGAGATGAATTAATTTTTGAAATCAGCACCGATAAAGTAGATACTGAAATTCCATCACCGGGTAGCGGCGTAATCACAAAGATTAATTTCAACGAAGGGGATACTGTTGAAGTCGGGACGGTTGTTGCTTTATTGGAAACAAATGGTGGATCAGTATCTGAGCCTGAAGATTCAAAACCTGAAGAAAAGACAATTCCAGAGGAGATAAACTCGCCTGAAAGTGATCCTAAAGTTTCAACCTCCAAAGATAGTGGTAGTATTTTGAAAGTGGAAATGCCTAAGATGGGTGAATCTGTAATGGAAGGAACAATTATAAAGTGGTTCAAAAAAGTAGGTGATACTGTAAAGGTTGATGAAACTCTTTTTGAGATAAGCACAGATAAAGTTGATACAGAAGTACCATCATCAGTTGATGGTACAGTAGTGGAAATCCTGGTTGCCGAACAGGAAACTGTAGCTGTAGGTACCATTGTAGCTAGGATTTCAACAGGTGATGAGGTTGCAGTTTCAAAGCCTCGTGTTGAATCTTCTAAACCGATCGAAAAGATTGAGCCACAGATTCAATCAATGCATAACAACTTTGCAGCAACAACTACAGATTTAAGTGACAGAGCAGCAGAGAGTGATAGCTTTTATTCTCCATTGGTTCTTAACATCGCAAGGAAAGAAAATGTCAGCTTTGAGGAATTAGAGAGAATTACGGGAAGTGGAGTAAAGGGAAGAGTAACAAAGAAGGATATTCTGAAATATATAAATAAGGAAAAGAATACTGGAATAGTCCAAACTACTGATGATAAATCGCAAGAACCACCGTTACGTAATCAAGGACAATCAGCACCTCTCCACGGTAAAATTGAATTTCCACATTCAGATGAAACTGAAACCATTCCTATGGACAACATTCGACAAAAAATAATGGAACATATGATTGTTAGCAGGGACACTTCAGTCCATGTTACTTCTCTTGTAGAGGTTGATATGACTAAGATCGATAAGTTTATTCAGGAAAAGAAAGATGAATACAAGCAAAAGGATGGTGTTAAAATAACTTATATGGCATTTATTGCAGATGCCTGTATTAAAGCACTCAAAGCATATCCTTTAGTTAACTCTTCTATTGAAGGTAATAATGTTGTAAAAAAGAAATATATAAACCTCGGTATTGCTGTGGCAGTCGAGCCGACAGGATTAATAGTTCCAAATATTAAGGCGGCTGACCAAAGGAATATAGTCGGATTAGCTAATGCGATATCAGATATCGCGTTTCGTTCAAGGAATAAAAAATTAACACCGGATGATATTTCGGGCGGTACATTCACAATTACCAATTATGGAATTTTTGGAACAGTTTTCGGTACACCTATTATAAACCAGCCGGAAGTTGCAATACTTGGTGTGGGTGCGGTCATGAAAAAACCTGTTGTATTAGAAGTTGATGGGAACGATTCTATCGCAGTTCGCTCTATTATGGCTTTAACTTTGGCGCATGATCATAGACTAATTGATGGTATGTTAGGAAGTTTATTCCTGAAATATGTTAAAGATACTCTTGAAGGATTTGATCCGACAGTAATGTAAAAAGTTCCCAGATTTTAATCACAAAGAAAAAATACAAATGTAATGAATAGAATTAACCAACATCAAAGATATTATAAAGAAGAAATTGAGAAGACAAAAATCCCGTTAGGAAAAAGACCTGACTGGTTAAAAGTAAAATTACCCATTGGTGATAATTACAATGATGTCAGAAACCTAATGCGAAGACAAAAACTAAACTCAGTCTGCGAAGAAGCACGCTGCCCAAATATTGCCGAGTGCTGGAATAACAGGACAGCAACATTTATGATACTTGGGGATACTTGTACGCGAAGCTGCGGATTTTGTAATGTTAAGTTGGGTTTACCGAATGAACTTGATTTGGATGAACCGAGAAGGGTAGCCGAATCGATAAGCGAATTGAAATTAAGACACGCCGTTATAACCTCCGTTAACAGAGATGAACTACACGATGGAGGAGCTTCAATATTTAAAGAAGTTGTAAGATAATCAAAAGAAAAAAATCCCGACTGCACAGTTGAAATACTCATTCCGGATTTCCGGGGTGAAGAACATGCTTTTGAAACTATTATGCAAGAGCCACCCGACATTCTAAATCATAATTTGGAAACTGTAAAAAGATTATATCATGCCGTAAGACCACAAGCAAAATATCATAGGAGTCTCGATCTTATCCGCTGGTTTAAAAATAAAGGAATGAAAACAAAGAGTGGAATAATGGTTGGTATTGGAGAGGAACCGGATGAAGTATTTGAACTTATGCATGATTTAGTTGAACATGGTTGTGAAATTATAACAATCGGTCAGTATCTTCAGCCCACCAGGCAGCATTTGCCTGTTGATAGATTTGTTACACCAGAAGAGTTTAATACATATAAAGAAGAGGGATTAAAGATTGGGTTTAAGATTGTTGAATCTTCACCGTTAGTGCGTTCTTCCTATCACGCAGATGAGCAGGCAAGAGCTGTATTCAAGTAAATTTTAATTATGGTAATATTATATAGTTATTACCTAATTATCATACTTGTAAATACAGCTCATAAAAAATATTTTGTAAAAAATCAGACCCTAATTTTTACATTCCGAATAACTCAAAAAGTATTTTATGATTAAATATTTCTGTGTATTTTTACTCAGGGCTTCTACAAAAATTGACCTGGGTGAGGAAACCAATAATAAAGAAAATGAAATGAAGAATATTCTTATATGAAATATCGTTTACTTTTTATTCTCCTTTCCTTCTCCCTCTATTCCTTCGTACATAACCCCGGTGATGACGATAAAAGATTCACAAAAATTCTGAATGATGATGATTCAAAATTCACAAATGTTGGGAATATTGGAATAACTGTGACAAATTTTGGAACGTACGGACATGGATTTGCATTCTGGCCGGAACAACCAAGTTGCGAATATCCGTTAGGTTCTGGGATAGAGCACATATTTGACGGGGGACTTTGGGTTGGTTGTTTTATTTCAGCAGATTCCCTTGGCAGTGGTAAGTCAGGGCCTTTCGTATCAACAGCTGCTGTTGATGCCGCATCGGTTACTGCAAGAAGTAGTGGATTTGAATATACTAATTCACCGGGAAGTTTTGTTAATGAAAGATCATCACTTTTTGATTCCCGTTTTTTTGATCCAACTGCAATTTCACATCAGGATTTTGTGGCAGATTTTGTTGATACAAATACCGTATTTGAAAATGGGGAACCTATAATAAATCATGATCCAATCGGATTGTCAGTTCATCTGGAAACCTATGCATGGAATTTTCCCTTTGCTAATTTCTTTGTAATATTTAATTACTGGATTAAAAATGCATCCAATAAATATCTGGATAGCGTTTACGTTGGTTTGTGGACAGACACAGTTGTAAGAAACACCAGGATTACAGGCAGGCCTTCAGGAAGTGCATTTTACTCACAGGGAGGGAATGGATATAGTGATTCACTTCTTATAGCATATGAATTTGATGCAGCTGGAGATCTTGGATTTTCTGATAGTTACGTTGGTATACAATTCTGCGGTTCAACTCCAAATTTACCAGTATCATTTCCAGTTGGATTAACTGGTTCGATCCCATCACTTAATTACGTTACCTGGCAGTTTAATAATACAGACGATCCGAACTTCTTCGCCCCTCAAAATGATGTAGATCGTTATGGAAAAATGAGGGGTTTCTTTGGTGGTACAAACAGATGGAAAGATGGGATTGATCCGAATCAGGTAAAAGGTCCTTCAAACAGATCAACTACTATTACACGTGGAAATTTTAAGAGTATTGCACCTGGAGATTCAATAAATGTAGTATTTGCAATTGTTTGTGCTAAGAAGTTTGGACCCGATCCATCTAATCTTGATACCGAAGAACAGAAAACAAATTTATACATTAATGCCGATTGGGCATTACGGGCATATTATGGTGAAGACAGAAATAGGAACGGAATTCTCGATCCAGGTGAAGACCTTGACGGCGATGGAGAGATTACAAGATATATTTTACCAGCTCCTCCTTTAACACCAAGGGTTAAAGTGATTCCTGATAATCAGAAAGCAACTATATACTGGGACAAACGTTCGGAGTTATCAATTGATCCTATTTCAGGAGAAAGAGATTTTGAAGGTTATCGATTATACAGAACTCAAGCTGGATTCGACTTAACTGAAAATCAGGATATCTTTGCATCATTAGTAACACTTGCATCTTTCGATAGCGCAGCTAATAATAATGATTTTGATACTGGTTTTGAACAGGTTGCTTTGAGCGAACCGGCTACGTTTCCTGGTGACAGTATAGAGTATTGGTACAAGTTCGAGATCGATAATTTACTTAATGGCTGGCAGTACATATTTTCTGTAACTGCATTCGATAAAGGTGATCCAAACAATAATCTTCTTCCTTTAGAATCAAGCGCACTTGCAAACTTTGAACGAATATTACCTGGCACACCTGCGGTGGAAGATCAGAATGTTCAGGTTGGTGTATATCCAAATCCCTACTATGGTGAAGCATATTGGGATGGAAATTCCGAACGGTTAAGAAAGATTTACTTTTTTAACTTGCCTGCCGTTTGTGAAATTACTATTTATACATTAGCCGGAGATATCGTTAAAACTATTCAGCATAACAATCTCAGTAACGGTTCGGATATTAGATGGTTTGAGACATACGCCAGTGACGGTAAACAAAAACTCGCGGGTGGTGAACAACCCTGGGATCTTATATCTGATTATGATCAGGCAGTAGCAACGGGTATGTATTTGTATACGGTTAAGGATGAGAATAACGGAGAGATTAAAAGAGGTAAATTTTTAATCATTAAATAAAATAAATAGGTTTAATTAGTAGATACACCAATGCTGCTTTATTGTTGATTTTCTGGAATTAAAAGAAATCAGCATTGAAATTCTTAATTACTCGATGGAGATCATTCTTCCGTTTCTATGAACTACTATCATCCACGCTAAGAAGTTTAAATTTGATATCCTGTGTTTGTGCGAAAAAGTCTGTATTGATAAGAATTAAAAAATATGAGGTTACTA
>JARRKK010000062.1:0-9681 GCA_037388105.1 Ignavibacteriaceae bacterium
AACAAAATATAATTTTAGTCTACATTTGATATAATATTTAAAAATTCTTCCGCAGTAACAAACCCTGTAATCCGCTCGGTTTCTTCGCCCTGCGAGTTTAATATCAGTACAGTTGGAACGCCTACTATATTATATTTTTCCCTCAGTGACTCTACTTCCGGTGAAAGTGATTTTGTTAGGTCTGCTTTGTATCTATCAAATTCATTACAAATATTTATTACCCTTGCATCACTAAATGTAAAGGCATCCAACTCTTTACAAGGGATACACCAATCGGCATAAAAATCTATTATTACACCTCTGCTGTTTATATTAGCAATCGCAGATTCAGAATAAGGCTGCCAGTTAACACTTAATGTGCTTGATGGAATAAACGAATATATAGCAACGGCAAGAACAACTGCAGCAAAAGTTCTTCTAAAGATTTTAAACATACTCACATTGCTTGCCTTTTTTTCAAAAAATAAAATATAAATTCCAGCAAGGATCATATACGCCGGAAGAATATAACCTGAAATTCCTTTGGGAAACAATGGTAAGAGAAAATATATCGCCATCCCTACTAATATTAAACCGAATATATGCTCGACTCCTTGCATCCACTCCCCCGCCCTCGGTAAGTTCTTTATCTTCCCTGAAAAGACTGCGAGAAATAGATAAGGTAAACCAAGACCAATTGCTAATACAAAGAACATAATAAATCCAAAGAACGGATCCTGTTTGGCTGCAACATATGTTACCAATCCTAATACGAATGGACCAATACAAGGGGCAGCTACAACCCCCATAGTTAAACCCATAAAGAATGCCCCATAGTAACCACCCTTTGCTCCACCTGCTTTTGCAACAATTTTATCAGGCAGTTTGAATTCGTAAACACCGAACATACTAAGTGAAAGTGTTAAAAGAATAAGAGCAACTATTATTATGACAAATGGATTTTGCAGAAGTGAACCGAAAACGGCACCTGTAAGAGATGTAACAACACCTATTATTGAATATGTAACTGCTAAGCCGATAACGAAGAGTACACCCATCATTGAAAGTCTTTTCACGTTTCCCTCACTCTGTCCGCCAAAATAACCAATGGTTATTGGAATCAATGGATAAACACAAGGTGTTAGATTCAATGCAAGCCCACCAAGAAAAACAAATATCAATCCTAATAATATTCCATTGCTTTCTAATAAATCTGTAACACCTGTTGAGGATTCTTCAGTATCGTTAAATGTTAACTCTGAAGTACTCAGATTAATGTTACCGAACACGGATTGATTAATTTGGTTTACGACATTCTTTTTATCAGCTACTGTGATTGACAGAATATCTTTAACTCTGGTCGGCGTTAAACAACTTTGATTATTGCAAGCTTGATATTTCATTTCAATAATCAATTCATATTCACCGGGTAATAATTGCATATCGGCTTTAACTAATGCTCCGATATAGATTTTACCTTCCCAAACAGAAAGTGGAATTTCTGAAAAATCAAGTTTATAATCGTGCGGCTCTGGATATGCAATTTTTATAAGTTTAAAGTTGGTAGTATCACTAAGAGAAATTGTAGTAGGGATTAGGAAATCGTCTTTTGGTTTGTTAGAATTTATGTGCCATGATTCAGTAATCTCAGCTTCAATAGCAATTTTAAACTCACCACCAGGATAAACTTTATCCATTGACTGATATGTTACAATTGTAACTAAATCATTCTGCAAATTAAATTGTGAGTAGACATTAGAGATGCAGCAAAAAATTAGAACTAAAGTAAGTAAGCTGTATGAATATCGCATAAAAATTAGTGAAGCTATCTAAATAAATTAATTACGCCATCCTTGCACAATCGGAAATCTTCTTCCATAACCAAATGCTTTTCGTGATACTCTTAATGCTGGTGGGGCCTGGTTTCGTTTAAATTCGTTAATATCAATTAACCTTAATATTCTTTTAACTATTTTTTCATCACCAATTAACGATGTAATCTCGTTAATCTCTTTATTCTCTTCCAGATACATTCTAAGTATTCTGTCAAGTAACTCATATGGTGGAAGAGTATCCTGGTCTGTTTGATTCGGTTTCAACTCTGCAGATGCTTTTTTATTTATTATTTCTAAAGGAATTATTTCTTCTTCCCGATTGATATAATTTGCAATTCTGTATACATCCGTCTTATAAATATCTGCTAAAACTGCAAGTCCGCCATTCATATCACCATACAGAGTGCAATAGCCAACAGCGATTTCTGATTTATTTCCAGTAGACAAAAGTAAATAATTCTCGTTATTTGCAAAAGCCATTAAATATACACCCCTTATCCTCGCCTGTAAATTTTCTTCGGTAATGCCTTTAATTTTATTATCAAATACTTGTGATAAATTGTTTAGAAAGCTATCTACAATTGGTTGAATTGATACGTTACTGTAGGATATGTTAAGTTTCTTAATAAGTTTTTTAGAATCGATAATGCTACCTTTACTTGAGTATTTTGAAGGCATCAAGACAACGTGAACATTTTCCTGTCCTATTGCTTTTACTGCAATGTAGGTAACAAGTGCAGAATCAATGCCACCGCTTAAACCGATAACTGCATTTTTAAAATTAAGTTTAGAACAATATTCCTTAACCCCATAAATCAGAGAGTCCAGAGCTTCCTGCTCAAAAATACCTTCAGTTAAAATGTTTAGTGGTTTATTTTTATTCGTATCGAAGATGAAAAAATCTTCCTCAAAAGTCTTTCCAACTTTAACCAATCCTCCTGTTCTGTTAAAACACATACTCGCACCATCAAAAATTAAATCGGTTTGTGCTCCAGTACAGCAAACGTATGCTAATGGAACGTTGTCATGCTTACACAATAGCGAAAGCATTTCCCTTCGTTGTTTTCTTTTGCCATAAGAGTAGGGACTCGCCGATATGTTTATAAGTATTGTTGCACCTTTTTCAATTAATAATTTTATCGGATCTATATAGTATCGTCGTCTGTACCAATAATCTTCATCATTCCAAATATCTTCACAAACAGAAATGCCAAGTTTCTCGCCTTTAAATACAATTATATCTGTCTTTCGAGCAGGCTCAAAATATCTCATCTCATCAAAAACATCGTAATTCGGAATAAGTGATTTGTTTTGAATAAACTTTACTTCGCCATCCACACAAAATATTGCAGAGTTATGAATGTTGGTTCCAATTAAGTCATCGTCCTCTGTAATTGCTCCAAAAATTAACCCGACATTATTTGTGTTTTTAGCAATTTCCAGTATTCTATCTTTTACAGCAAGACGGAATTCGGCTTTTTCAACCAGATCTCTGGGCGGATAGCCAACAAGTGAAAGTTCGGGGCAGATAACCAAGTCGGCACCAGTGTCTCTTCCCTTAGTATAAAAATCTAATATTTTATTTTTATTATAATCAAGGTTGCCGATTATCGAATTCAACTGGCAAATTGCAATTTTCATAAGAGTAGATTTGCTATATGTTTCTCAATATTGAAAAATATTTTGAAAATATTATCAGAATTGACAAAAATTATTATAAATATTTGATTCAAATATAAATATCCAATATTAAATTACTTAAAGTAATGCAAATAAATGTTAAGGAAAGTGGTATTAAATGAATCCATTTTTAGCGTTTAATTTTGGGACAAATAATTGAATATTTTTGATTAAAGCTTGTTTTATAGTATTAACAGCGGTGATTGATCTTTTGCTTATCAATCTTTAAATAGAATTGGCAATTAAAAGCGCCCCAAAAAGAATCAATTTCTCTCCAACCGAAAAAAGTATATATTAAGTGGCCTGTTATTTGCCTACGAATAAATATACCACTCTCAATTTAAGAGGAGAAAATCAGCATGATGGAGATTAGAGGTCATGCTCGGGGAGGACAGGGTATGGTTACTGCCTTCGAAATCCTTGCCAAAATCTTCAGTCAATCCGGAGAATACTACGTACAAGCATTTCCTTCTTTTGGTGTGGAAAGAACAGGCGCACCGATTCAAGCTTTTCTAAGAATTGCTAACACTGAAATACTCAACAGGAGTAACATTTATCATCCACATCTTATAGTCGTATTCGATGAAAATCTTATTGATCAGGTTGATGTCTTTGCTGGGTTGAGAAAAAAAGGGGCAATACTTCTAAACACTGAAAGATCAATCCAAGATTTCTCACATCAAGCTGAATTTGTTTACACCTTGCCCGCAACAAAAATCTCACTTGAAAATGGTTTGGGCAGTAAGTCTTTGCCAATCGTAAATGCTCCAATGATTGGTGCAATTGTTAGAATACTTAATTCTAATATTTATAAAGCGAAAACAATAATTGCTGAAAATGTTCCGGCAAAACCTGATGAGAATACAGTTGCCTGTCATACTGCTTTTAATACTATTGTCGGAGTGGATGTAGAAAATAATTTTTTGACTGATGCTGTAAATTCAACAATTGATACAATAGAAATATTTAAAACCCCAAAGGAGGTAAAAAATAAAAAAGGAAAGATAAAATTAAATGATCTCCCTCGCGTACCATACTGGTCACAACCAATGTCAAAAAATAAAACCGGTAATTGGAGAGTATTAACCCCATTTTATGTTCAAAAGCAGCCACCTTGTACTAGCAATTGTCCTGCCGGGACCGATGTAAGACTTTTTATCAAACAGGCATCCGAAAAGAATTTTGAAGAAGCATACAACACTATTTATGAGCATAATCCATTTCCTTCAACCTGTGGCAGAGTTTGTCCAAATTTCTGTGAACAAAATTGTAATAGATTAGAGTTTGATGAGGGTTTAAATGTTGGTGCGATAGAAAGATTCTTAGGAGATCATTCTTTTAAGGACAAAGTAAAGAAATTTAAGATAAGTAGAAAAGAAAAGATCGGAGTTATTGGTGCAGGACCAGCCGGTTTAACTGCTGCGTTAAAACTTACACAAAAAGGATATGATACAACCGTATTTGAAGCGCTTCCCTATTCAGGTGGAATGATGAGAATAGGAATACCAGAGTTTAGACTTCCGGAGAATATTCTAGATGAAGAAATTAATAGAATTGAAGCTCAGGGTGTGAAAATTATCCTAAACAAAAAGGTGACAGTAAGTGAATTGGAAAATAAGTTTGATGCGGTTATTGTAGCTGTTGGATCGCATATAGGAACGAAGATGAACATCCCAAATGAAGATAAAGTATTGGATGGTATTGAATTTCTTCATCATTTCAAAATGAAGAATGAAATTTATGATATGAAGGCAGGTGACAGAATAGCAGTAATAGGTGGCGGTAACACTGCAATTGATGTTGCTAGAACTTCTCTAAGATTAGGATGCAAACCTACAATATATTACAGACGCAGCAGAAATGAGATGCCTGCAATTGCTCACGAAGTTGACCAGGCATTATCCGAAGGAGTTGAAATAAAGTTCTTAACAGCTCCCGTTGGTTTGGATACGAATGGTAAATCAATATTGAAATTGATAAGAATGGAACTTAGTGAACCGGATGAATCAGGAAGAAAGAGACCGGTACCTATTAAAGGATTTGAAATAGATATTGTTGTCGACAAAGTAATTGCCGCAATTGGACAAAGGTATGATGATTTTGTTTTTGGCAGCAACAAAGTTAATCCCATACAGGGTAAGGTGAATGTTAATTATAAAATACCAGTGTTTTGCAGCGGTGATATGGCATGGGGCGGAACAGTAACAGAAGCAATTGGAAGCGGTAATAAAGTTGCGGAAGAAGTTCATTCATTCTTTATTGGAGAACCGTACTCTCACAATAGTGTAAATAGTAATATCGTTGTACCAGATGACCTTAATTTCACCTACTACCTCCCTACTCCCAGATCATATAATCAGGTTAAAAAAACAGTTAATCTATTAAATGATTTTGAAGAAGTAGTAAAAGGATTAGCTGAGACGGAAGTGTTGATTGAATCCAAAAGATGCCTGCATTGTGGTGACTGCTACAGTTGTGGTAACTGCTTTAATTACTGTCCCGATGCAGCAATTCACATTGATGAAGAAAACCGGTTAAGAATAGATTATGATTATTGCAAAGGTTGTGGAATATGTGCATTCGAGTGCCCGTGTTCTGCGATAGACTTAAAATTGAGTGAGGTTCTTAATGAATAAGATTAACGAAATTCCCAATGAAAAGGTTAGTAGTGGAATGGAAAAAATAAGCAGTAAATATCCGCGTCATACATTAAAGATTCTTAAGGGTAATTTTGCAGCCGCAGAAGGTGCAAGAATATGCAGAGCCGGTTTTATACCTGCATATCCAATCACACCACAAACTACAATTGTGGAAGAACTTTCATCAATCGTTAGTAAAGGAAGGCTTGATGCAAAGTATGTGAACATGGATAGTGAGCACTCAGTTTTTGCAGCGGCAATGGGTGCATCAATGGTTGGTGAAAGAGTCTTTACTGCTACAAGCGGTCAAGGATTGTTTTATTCACACGAAGTATTACATGCAATTGCACACTTCCGACTACCTATTGTAATTTGTAATGTCGGCAGACCATCTATTCCCTGGAATATTTGGACGGACCAAACAGACTCAATTTCACAACGGGACACGGGGTGGATTCAGTATTATGGTGAAAGTTCTCAGGGAGTTTTAGACGATATCATACAAGGATATTTAATTGCCGAGAAACTGGAACTACCTGTTATGGTAGTGTTGGATGCATTTTATCAAAGCCATACGAGTGAAAATGTCTGGGTACCGGATGATGATCTGGTTGACGAATTTTTACCGCCAAGAGCAAAGACTGGCACAGAGATAGATCCTAAAAATCCAAGAGTTTTTGGTGGTTTAGTGCCTACGGATCAGTATGAATCATTTAATTATCAATACTGGCGGGATATTAATCAGGTCGAGGAACTAACAGATCAAATAGGGAAAGAGTTTGAAGAAAAGTTTGGAAGGAGCTATTCCGC
Organism: Ignavibacteriaceae bacterium; assembly: GCA_037388105.1. Classification (GTDB taxonomy): domain Bacteria; phylum Bacteroidota; class Ignavibacteria; order Ignavibacteriales; family Ignavibacteriaceae; genus BMS3ABIN03. The sequence continues at coordinate 6,944 of JARRKK010000062.1, forward strand.
AATTGAAGCAATCAATATCGGTCCTGCAACCAAAATGATCCTTGTAACTCTTTCAAGTATAACTACAACAGCTCGTGGTGTTATAAAAAAACACCCTGAAGTTGGTTTAATTAAATTAAGATTATTTAAACCATTCCCAAAGAAATCAATTTTAAATGCTCTTAAAGATGTTTCAAAAGATACAATTATTGTAAATATTGATAGAAACTTTTTAGGCGATAGTGAAGGTGCTGTTATGCACGAAATGAAACGGGCATTGTACGGAATGTCTTTCACTATGTATGATGTATATACTGGTCTGGGAGGAAAGGATGTTCCACCCTCAACCATTGAAAAAATAATAAGCAAGTCATTCGACGATCCTGAGGATGTTATGTGGATTGATTTTGAATAGTATTGAAGAATTTAAGAATGGTTAACCTTTAAAAGGCTATTAAATGGAAACCGAGAACAATTTTTTAATAGATGAAGAAAATGTTTATTCCGGTGCGCTTAGCTGTCGTGGTTGCGGCTGGTCGCTGCTGGTCAGACATTTATCGAGTATACTTGGTGAAGAAACTATTTATGTATTACCTGCGTCCTGCTTTTCAATAATATCAGGGCCATATCCATTAAATGAAATAAAAGGAAGCATTGTACATACGCTTTTTGCAGCGGCTTCGGCAACTGCTACCGGTATCAGAGCAGCTTTAGACAGGGATGGTAAAGAGGACGTTACAGTTGCAGTCCTTGCAGGAGATGGAGGAACATTTGATATAGGGTTGCAATCATTATCGGGAGCAGCAACAAGAAATGAAAATATTTTGTACGTATGCAACGATAACGGTGCTTACATGAATACGGGAATCCAGACAAGCACTGCAACTCCTTTCGGGGCAATTACAACAACAAATCCTGTATCTCATTTTAAAGATACGTGGCCGAAAGATTTAATGGGAATTATCGCAGCTCACAACATACCCTACGCAGCCACAGCATCTCTTGCATTTTTGAATGATCTGAGGACTAAGATAGAAAAAGCAAAGGATATAAAAGGTTTCCGACTATTGATGGTTGATGGTCCCTGTCCGCAAGGACATAAAACAGAACCGGCAATGTCTATATCAATAGCCCGGCTTGCAGTAGAATCCAACATCTTTCCACTGTTTGAAGTAGAAAAACAAAAATATACAATAAACTATTTCCCGCAGAAAAAAATTAAAGCAGAAGAATGTTTAAAGTTGCAGGGCAGATTTAAGCACTTATTTAATAATGGTTCTGAAGAAATTCTCAATCAAATACAGGAGTATACAGATAAAAACTGGCAGAGATTGAATGAATTATCTGACACAACAGATAACGCTTAAAATCTACAACTTTCAGCAATATTTTCTACAAGTGAAATTCAATTTTATCTTCTCCTCTATTCTATAAAATTGAATTTCACCCGTTCACCGACCATTATCATCATTTCACCGAAAATTTAGTGTTTAAGGGTTACTGGTTTAATAAATTTGTTCCGTAATTAAAATAAATGAATTTACCAATGACATCAAAAAGATTATATAGAAGCAGGGTCGATAAAATGATTGCAGGTGTTTCTGCGGGACTTGCAAAATATTTTGATATTGATCCCACCATTGTAAGAGTTTTATTCGTAGTAAGTATATTTTTAGGAGGAGGAGGTATTCTTGCATACATTATCCTCTGGATTGTTGTTCCTGAAGATCCAATTATTATAACTCCCAGTAGCTCAGAAACAAATTCAGATAAAAGTGGAGATCCTTCACCTTCAGGTTCAGAGGATCAACAAGGCAGCTCTTATAATTCTGAATTTAACAAAAAAGTAAATGATGCAACTAACGAAATAAATAAGATTGTTCAGGAAGCCAGGCGCAGTAAAAAAGTTTTTGGCGGAATTATCTTAATTTGTATCGGGATTTTATTTCTTTTAGATAACTTCTTACCACACTTCCATTTTGGAGATTACTGGCCATTGATTCTTATTGTTATCGGCGTAGCATTGATTATTAAAGCAACGAATAAAAGCATAGCTCAATAATAGTATGAAGACTTCGCATATATTTTGGGGGACTTTATTTATAGTATTAGGATTATTAATACTTATAAATAATTTTACGCCAATAGATCTGAATTGGGGAAATCTCTGGCAGTTTTGGCCTGTTGTACTTGTTCTGCTTGGCATTTCAATGTTAGTTAAAAATTTTGCCGGAAAGAGTCTTATTTCAGGTACGGCAGCTATCATTCTTGCCGTTGTATTATTCGCTTCGATTAAATATACAATATCATTTATGTTTAACGAAGATTATGAAATAAATATTGGCAGTGGTGTTAACGGAGATTATGCAGTTAATGAATATACAGAAGCTTTCGATTCTTCAATTACTACAGCAATTTTATACCTTGAAGGAGGTGCAGGTACATTCAGGATTGGTTCGGAGACTGATGATTTAATATATGCTAAAACTGAAGGTTTAATAAATAACTTCAATTTTAATAAAAACCAACTTGATAGTGTGGCAAATATAAATCTGAATATGCAGGATGCTAATTTTAACTTAGGAAAAACCAAATTCAAAAATAAGGTTGATATTGCTCTCAATAAGAAGCCAAAATGGGACCTGGATTTCAAGTTGGGAGCAGCATCAATAATGTTTGATTTTTCAAAATATAATGTTGAGGATATTAATCTGGATATGGGTGCTGCATCATTAGATGTTAAACTGGGTTCTTTGGCG
>JARRKK010000063.1:0-12242 GCA_037388105.1 Ignavibacteriaceae bacterium
CTAACTCCTCTCTTGCAAAGGGACTATTCAAACTTGCAAACTATTACTTTAATAATGAGTTCAAAGAGATTTCTGTAAAGATGTTAAGCAAGATGAAGGAAAGTTTCATATCAACGCCTTCATATTATTCCAATTGGGGGAGTTTGATGATTGATATGGTTTATCCGTTTTATGAAGTTGCTATTGTAGGTGCTGATTACGAGAACAAGCTTAAAACATTAAGTAGTGACTACTATCCAAATATTTTACTATTAGGAGGAACGGATGAAGGCACTCTGGAACTGCTCGATAGTAAATTGGTAAATGGAAAAACTTTGATCTATGTGTGTGAGGATAAGAACTGCAAATTACCTGTAGAAGAGATATCAGCTGCGATTGAGCAGCTAAATTGATATTTAATCATCCTGAATTAACTTGTGTATTTGCGTATTGAACCTATCTCACCTACAGCAGTAAAACATCTTGCATACGCCACATTCATTGAATACAGTAATAGCTCAATTAGAACTCACCGTCTGACAGTTACAAATAATTTAATATTTAATAGGATTTATAAAGGGATTACATTACTTTAAAATATTAAGGATATTGATTAATAGATATCATTTAGAAAATAATTTAAAAGAGAACAAATTTATGCTCAGATACAAAGAAGATGTAAAAAGTTTAATTTACATCGCACTTACTACTTCGTTGCTATTTTTACAATGGACTGTTACCGGAGTAACCTGGTATATATACCCGCTTTATCTATTCCTCTCTGTTGCAGTTTCAGTGATGACTCATAATCACAACCATCTTCCAATGTGGAAGTCCAAAGTGTTGAATACTCTAACAGACTGGTGGTTGACTGTATTTTACGGATTCCCTGTATTTGCATGGATACCAACCCACAATAAAAATCACCACAAGCTGAATAATCGTGAAGGTGATTATACAATTACATACAGGGTTAGTGAAAAGAATAACTTCCTTACTCTTTTGTCATACCCAACCATTAGCGGCTATTACCAGCAAAAAGCGATTAAGGATTACTTAAAAAACTTGCGAGCTACCAACAGGAAAAAATTTTATTTCTGTCTGATACAATATGCTGTTTTGATATTGTGGATTGCCATAGCACTTTTTATTGATTGGGAAAAAGCAATATTGTTTGTTTTAATTCCTCAACAGGTTTCACTTTTCAGCGTGTTGATTTTTAATTACGTTCAGCACGTTCATGCAAACGAGGAGTCCGAATGGAATCACTCTAGAAACTTTACTGGCTTCCTTAACTTCTTATTATTCAATAACGGACTGCATACTCTCCATCACGAAAACTCAGGGGTGCACTGGAGTAGGGTCCCGGAAAAACACAAGAAAATCGAACATCATATTGACGATTCATTGAAAGAGCGAAGTTTCTGGTGGTATATCTTTCGGGCATACGTACTCGGTCTATTCTCTAAAAAATTCAAAACAGATTCAATGAGACTTCAGCGAATTGAAAGAGAAAAACGACAGGCTAAGAGACAAGAAAAAAGAGAAGATAGTTACGAAAGTGATAAAAATGAGATTTCTTTTTCAAATAACATTAATGGTAATGTAACTATAAATTCTTTGTAGATAATACCCAGTTTTTTAAGCTCATTTCCAAACTTTAGTTCGATCTATTTTTATTCAGGAATTTTATTCCTTGAAACAACTTTACTAGTTCTGCATTCAATATTGATAGTGTTTTCCACCGTCCTTACTACACATAACTCTGTGTAAAATAGCCTTATTCTATATTAAGAAATTATTAATTCTGTATTTGTCATTATTAGATAAATTTCAAAAGAATTGCACCTGTTTTAAAGACCTTTTTCAAGGAATTATTAAACTAAATTTTATTTCAAAACAAGCGATTAGTCCGGTTATTTGGCACTGAAGTTGTTAAAATCAGGTAATTAATAGAAGTAATAGCAATTATCAATCTGGTATTATGAAAATTTTGGGTAGCAATCCCCGAAAGCTTCACTACAAGTTAACTCTAAAATTCGCTCCATTCTTCATAATTATTTCGGCAATGATGTATATGTATCTCACGAATAAGTATGAAGATGAAGTGGTGGAATTATTCCGTTATAAATCTAAAGCGATTTCAAAGTATTTCGAACAGATGCCCCGTCCATTTTCAGAATGGAAGAGTGAAGATAGAGAAAAAGTACGCGATTTAATTTATGTAAACGAAGCGGCATATATTGTTCTGAAAGATAGTAATGAAATTTTAATAGATGCCGTTAATTTAAAATATGCCGAAAAGAAATTTTATCTCATTTTGGATAAACCTGGTGACATTTCTTTAGATAAAACGATTTACAAAGTCGCTATTCCAATTACTATTAACAAGGTTACGGTTGGTAGATTATATGTTGGATTTAATTCACTGGAAATAGCCACTGCACTTCAAACAAAGTATAGTCTTGCTTCCTTGTTCAGCTTAGCTGTGCTTGTTGTAGGGTTAATATTTACCTACTTTCTAAGTTCAATTTCATTCAAGCCCATCAAAAAACTTATATCTGCTTTGGAATCATCCCATGAAGACAAATCAAGAGCTATCCTAAAGGAATTTAAGAATGATGAAGTAGGTATGCTTGCTCAGAAAATAGATGCTATTTTGCAAGAGTCAGATGAATCATATTATATGGTAGAAAACTTAAACAGAAAATTACAAGAGTCATACCGCGGAAATATTAATGAGTTGGATATAGTTATAAAACAAAGAAAAGAAGCCGAAAAAGTTTTACGGAAAAGTGAAGAACAGTTTGAACTACTCTTTGAAAATGCTCCGATTGGAATGGTTATTATTTCCAGGGATGGTATTATAATAAACGTTAATGAATCATTCTGCAGAAATGTTGGTTATGAAATGGATGGCATAATGGGACTCCCGATTAAGAGACTATTCGATTGGGGAGATTTTGGATTATTAAGTGCCGATAAATTAATGAATATGCTAAGTAATCTGGACATCGAATGCACATTGATAAAGAAAAATGGAACTAAGATTGATGCGGTTGTAAAATCAAACACCCTTTATAATGAAAATGATGAACTAACAAAGTTTATTATGCAGGTGCTGGATATTAGTGATATTAAAAATGCTCAAAAAGAATTAATGACTGCACTTGAGAAAGCCAAGGAATCAGATAGGTTGAAAAGTGCTTTCCTGGCACAAATGTCGCATGAAATCAGAACTCCATTAAATGTAATCTTAACCTCAGTTCCAATTTTAGCTGATGATATAGGTGATGAAGATGAAGATATTAAGACCATTCTCTCTTCAGTGGGAAGTGCTGGCAGGCGATTGCATAGAACGATTGATATGATTTTATCAATGTCAGCCATACAAAGTGGAAATTACAATCCTGAATTTGAAACATTTGATCTTATAACGGAAATAAAGAATCTTACAGAAGAGTTCAGATCAATGACTGAAGAGAAAGGATTGAAGCTGTTATTTAATAGTCATGCCTCAACTACAGAAATTACAGCTGATAAGTATACTGTAAACCAGATATTCAGAACTTAATTGGTAATTCAATTAAATACACCCGGGAAGGAAAGATTACTGTTTTAATTGAAAATGGAGAAAAAAATTGTTTGGTTGTTAAAGTTTGTGATACAGGAATAGGTTTAAGTGAAGAATACATAAAGAAAATGTTCATTCCTTTCTCACAAGAAGATGTTGGTCATAAAAGAGAATATGAAGGTAATGGTTTGGGATTGGCACTAGTTAAAGAATACGTGGAGATAAATAACGCTACTATCTCAGTTAAGAGTGAGAAGAATAAAGGCTCAGTTTTCTCAGTTACTTTTCAGAATGCCTATGCGGTTGTATCCAGCAAAGGAATAGAAAATCTTTCCGGTGGTTAATACACAACAATACAAAAAAGTAGCCCACTCATTGTTTTAAATTGTAGATATGATTTTGGAATGGTATGCTAATGATGAGTTTGTTAATTTTAGCATAAACTAATTCTTCAAAATGAAAAACTACAGAATACTTTTATTTTATAAATATGTTGATTTAGATGATCCTGAAAGTATGGTAAAGGAACATCTGCAATGGTGCCTTGCAAATAATATTAAGGGCAGAGTTTTTTTCGCTAAGGAAGGTGTAAATGGCACTGTTTCCGGCACCATTGAAAATATAAAAAAGTATAAGAAACACCTGACAGACTTTAAGATGTTTAATGATATTTGGTTTAAAGAAGACGAGGGGACCGGACACGTTTTTAAAAAAATGCACGTAAGGTTGAAGAATGAAATTGTTAGTTCATCACTTCAAAATGTATCTCTTAAGAATGGTGGAAAAAGGATTCTGCCGGAACAATTAAAGCAATTATACGATAACAAGGAAAATTTTATTATAGTAGATGCAAGAAATTGGTATGAGAGCGAGATTGGAAGATTTAAAAATGCAATTACACCGCAGATTAAAAACTTTCGTGAGTGGAAGAGAGTAGTTGAGGAGCTTAAGGAATATAAGAATAAAGCTATCGTAACATATTGCACAGGTGGAATTCGTTGTGAAAAAGCATCTGCATATATGGTTGAGCAGGGATTTACTGACGTGTATCAATTAGAAGGGGGGATATTCAATTACGTAAATCAATATCCTGATACCTACTGGGAAGGTGGTATGTTTGTTTTCGATGAAAGGAGAGTAGTATCAGTTAATACAAAAGACGAATTAAAAAACATAGCTACCTGTTATTATTGTAAGAAACCAACTACTTATTATATTAACTGTCATAACCTGGATTGCGATAAACTATTTGTTATCTGCCATGAGTGCAAAATCGAACAAGACTACTGTTGTTCAGATGAATGCAGGAAAAGCATTAACAAAAGAAAAATTTATCACGGATAATCTTTATTTGCTGGCATTATCCTCACTATTTATTAGGTTATTAATTGAGGATTTCCCACCAAGTATCACTAACGCGATTGCGATAATTCCCATACTTATCATTATTGTAGTAAAGCCAATAATAACAATTTGCGGTGCGATATCTATCTCCACAAATGCCATCGCTGCAAAGAAAAGAATTGTCACGAACTTTACAAATCTTGAAATGATTGAAAAGTGAGAGACATTTTCTTTTAGAAGTGAGTTATAAACGGAATTGGAAACGCGTCCGGCGACAATCAATCCAATTGAAAAAATAAAAAGTGCTACAATTAATTTGGGAATAAAAATGACACCTTGTTGAATTAAGCTGGAAAGAATTGTTAGCTTCATGGCATCAAGTGCGGAATTTAGAAATATGAGGAAGACGATAAAAAACACAATGTTACCAATTAAATTGAAGACAGCATAACGGATATCAGCTTTTGAAAGAGCTCTTCTCCATTGCAATCGGATAAAAAGTCTCTCAAACCTTAAAATAGCGAGCAACTGTATTATTATCCTTTTTGCAAGCCAGCCAACAAACCATCCGATTAATAGTAAGATAATCCCTGCAAGCAGGCTTGGTAAATATGCTATTATTTGTTTTCCGAAATCGAAAAAAGGACCCTCTAAATTTTTATCCATTTTCAACTCCAATATGCTTCGGTGATTTTAATAAAAGTTTCCACAACGGTTCTCTTTCTTCGTACTCTTTTACCCAGAGGACCGGACAGCTTGATTGTTCCGTGATTTCTTGTGCTAAAGATCTTCCTAATAAAAGTTCCAGAAAATCCCCGGTTCTTCCTCCCATTAAAACTAAATCTACTCTTTTCGATTCTCTGACGATTCCCTGTAATACGTCTGTGTTTTTAAGGATTATTGTTTCTGCGGGAATCAAATTCTCTTTTATTAATTCCCGAACTTTATTTTCCCTTTCTTCACGTTCAACGATTGAAGTTTCAGGAGAATAGACTAAAAGAATTTTTAATTTACATTTGAAGTAATCTATAAATGCCGGGGCTATTTCAGCAGCTAAAATAGCGTGAATATCAACAGCAAAAGGAATAAGGACTGTTCTAATTTCTTCCTTTTTAAATGCACCATGAAGTACCGCTACCTCACCGGGAAATTTATGGATGACACTATCAATTATTGAAGAAAAGAATCTTTCAAAGAAGTCTGGATTTTTTTCTCTTCCAACAATTATAAAATTACACTCCTCCTCCTCCGCGGTGTGTATAATTCCCTGGGATATTCTATGGGATACATTCAAAATAGATCTTGCCGGAATTCCAGCTTCTGTAGCAATCTGATTTGCCGTATCAAACAGAGGTCTTGCTCTTTCGTTCTCACTTAAAGCTGCAGCCAAAGGGCTGCTCTCTTTTACTTCGCTAACATGTAAAAATATTATCTCAGCATTTGATTTTTTTGCAATTGCGTTAGCAACATGGGTAAGACTGCTTACTGTTTTTATATTTGCCAATGGAACGAGAACTCTATATTCTTTTTTCTCTAATCTGTCTAATGACTTTACTTTACGCACATATTCTATTTCCCGGTTTGCCGCATAACTTTTATAAGCTACCAGGCCTATAGTAACCCAAACACCTGTAACAATCCATGCAACAGGACTATAGTTAAACATATATAATGCTAAAAATAAAAGCATCAGGATTCCAACAATTGAGAGATAAGGAAATAACGGGGTATAAAATCCCCGATCCAGATCCGGTCTTTTTTTCCTGAGACGTATGAGAGTAATGTTAACCTGCAGAAATAGTAAAAGAAACATAATATCTGCCGCGCTTGCAACATCTTCTATCGGCAATGAAACTGCCATTGTAACTACGATAAATAATGAAAAAAGTATTGAAAGATGCGGAGTAAAGTTTTTCTTGTGAACTTTACTAAAAAAAGTTGGGAAGTTTCTATCGCGTCCCATAGCAAAAGCAACACGCGATGAAGAATAGATAGTGGCATTAAGTGCTGACATTGTTGAGATCACACCACCGACAAGAAGCATTATTCCGCCACCAACAAAAAATGATTTTGCAACATCTACCAATGCTGTTTCTTTATGTATGGCTAGGAAATCCCAGGAAGTAATTCCACCTTCAGGTTTAACAGCACCCATAGCAGTAACAGCTACAAGCAGATAAATTGGGACAACAATCATGAGGGAAAGAAAAACAGCACGCGGAATATTCCTTTTGGGGTTTTTAATTTCTTCTGAGCATTGTGAAATCACTTCAAATCCCTGAAATGCAATAAAGGTCAAGCCCATGGCTTTAAAAACTCCGCTCCATCCGTGTGGGAAAAACGGAGTAAAGGCTTCCGTCCAATCAGGGCGGTTAAGTATTAGATTTATACCAAAACCGATAAATATCATTAGTATCACAATTTTTGCCATTGTAACAATATTGCCAACTTTACCCGTTTCGGATGCTCCCCTGAAATTTACGTATGCGAAAACTACGGCTGTGATTGCTGCTAAAAGTTTTTCGGGGGCTAAAAATCCCCAATGAGGCATTGTAATATTAAACTCATGCAACACAAGATCGAAGTATGCACCGAATCCAAGTGCATAAAGACTACATGCAACTGCATGTGCAAACCAACTCATCCAACCGGATATAAAACCATTCCATTTGGGTAATCCCTCTTTAACCCATAAGTAACCGCCTCCGGCATCGTGATAACATGATCCAAGTTCTGCGTATGAAAAGGCAGTCATTAACGCAACTACTCCGTTTAAGGAAAAAGTAATTATCAGTGCAGGACCAGCGACTCCGGCTGCAATACCTGTAAGAACAAAAATTCCCGCACCAATCATCGCCCCAACACCAATGAGGGTTGCATCCATCAAACCCATCTCTCTGCTGAGATGAACTTCGGTTTCGAATTTTTTCATCAGTAAACCCTATCTTACAAAAAGCGGTTTAATATTATTGAAGAGACTATTGATTTTCGGGATAAACTATTAATAATTAATCTGGAGAAACATAATCAAAAGGTATAACTGCAACAATAAGCAGAAGATGATACAAAATGCAGTTTGCGGGTTAAAAAATTGTCTCCCGCACATTACTAATTATTATTATTTACTGTCCTTCCCAGTCTGCTAACATCTTCTTCATATTATCGAAATCAAACGGTTTGTTTTCCATCTCAGCACCTAGCTTAATTGCTTTTTGCATTGTTGCAATAGCTTCTTCCTTTTTGCTTAGTTTTTCCAATAACTGTGCTTTTATCCTCGTATTCCAGTAAACTTCTTTTAAAAGTATAGATGCTTCTGCCCAATTCAACCCTTCTTCTAAACTGACATTATTTTGCAAACAGTAGGTTGCTGCCTGTAATGAAGGTCCCCACGGAAGATCCCTCGCTTTTGTTAAGACAAGCTCTTCGGTGTTAGTTTCAAGATCGAACGAAACTCTTAATTTATCCCAGGTTAAATTTACTTTTGAATGTGTATCTGTTGTGTTTGTGAATGTGAATGTCATTCTTTCAGTAAATGGAGCATCCGCAGGAGCCACCTTAATTCTTAGTGCATCCTTCTTCTCATCGAACTGTGAACCAGCATCAACTTCTGTATCTTTGCTAAAAATAATTTCCCATTCTTTTTCACCTGGGATGGTGTGAATACCATATGTACCAGCAGGTAGTTCATTTCCTTCAATTTTTACCGGATCATCAAAAGTAATTGAAGTAACTTCATTTGCTCCTGTACGCCAGATTTCATTATAAGGCACTAATTCGCCCCAGATTTTTCTTCCCTTAACGCCCGGACTGCTGTAATCGATAGTAACATGTGTTATCCCTACAGTTTGAGAAACGGTAGCATTTGGACTGGGACGTGGCGTTTCAAAGTTTTGTGCAAGCATATTATTTATTGGAAATAGTAATACTCCAATCAATAAGACAAAACAGATAATTTTTAAATGTGATAACATAGCAATTCCTCTTAGATTATTCGTAATAATTTGAATGGTGAAACCATCCTGATTAATTTAGAATTGAAAATATAAATCAGTTAATTGAAAAACAATTAATATGAATACTGAATTTGATGGGGATACTAAGATAGATATTAAAAAGGCAAAAACTCATACTAAATGGGACGATTTAAAAAGGTGGATTCCATCTATAATTATTACCCCCATTGCAATTTATTGGTGTATGAACAGAGGAAATTACGGATTAATGGACAACATCGATCTTGTGATACATGAAGCAGGACATGTGTTTTTCAGTCTGTTTGGGAAATTTATTTACACTCTGGGTGGAACTCTAATGCAGGTAATCATTCCATCAATTATAACAGTTTTCTTTTTCAGAAATTCGTATAGAACAGGTGTGCAATTTGCATTACTATGGCTAGGTCAAAATTTTATAAACATAAGTGTTTATGCAGCGGATGCCCGATCACAGAAGTTACCGTTGTTAGGTGGAAATAAAGTGTATCACGATTGGCATTACATGCTTAATTCAATTGGTATGCTAAATTTCGATCAGATGTTAGGATACATAATTTTTGGTATAGCCATTGCAGTATTTTTTACATCCGTATTAATGCCCCTGATAATTCGTGATTAAATTGTATTTTTTCTTTTCAATAATAATCTTATTCGAAATTGTTACGAGTGGCAAAATTCTTTTGGACAAATGGAAAAATTAGGCAAGAACTTTCATACTTCAACGGAAGAGTGGATGGGCTTGTAAGTAATTATGATAAAAATGGGAAATTACGCGAAATGTTTAGTATTGTTAATAGTAAAAGAGAAGGCCCAACCAGCTATTTTGATTCTACCGGTGCTTTTATTAATGACGTGTATTATACTGAAGGATTGCTGGACGTTGATGAAGAACTGCTAACTTACAGTAAGTTTGATAATGTGCTTGCTAGTAATAAAACAATAGTTGGTAATGATCAAATAATTAAGAAAAAAATAAACACACACACAAGTTCTGATCAGCTTTTACCACCGGTGGTTAAAGAAGAAAGGGATTTCGAAGAAGATCCTGCATTTTATTTAAGTGTTGAAGTTATGCCCGAACCTGTTGGTGGAATGAAAGCCATATATAAAAAAATACATTACCCTGAAAGTGCAAAGAAAAATAATATCGAAGGTATAGTGATAATTCGCGTATATATTGATAGAGATGGTGAAGTGCTTGATGCTCTGGTACATAAAGGGATTGGTTATGGTTGTGATGAGTCGGCAAGGATAGCTATATTCTATCATAGATTTAAACCTGGTCTTCAGAGGGGACAAAGGGTTAAAGTGCAAATGGATATACCTGTTAAGTTCAATTTACAAAAAGGTATAGGTCAACCGGAATAATATTATCAGTGGAATATTAATTTGAATCCGAGGATTCTTAATAAATCATTAAAATCACTTTCATCATCTTTCACTTTTAAAGTGTAATTTTCAAACTCTCTTCTCACAGCATACTCTTTCCTTAACTTATCAAAGTATGTTACGGTCCCATTCTCTTTCATGGTTAATAGTCTTCTTAAAAGCGAATCATCATTTTTAATATTATATATTTTGTTGAAAACGAAATGTAGTTTTTCCTCTTCAGTTCCTGCCAAAGGCGGCTCTATTTCATTTTCATTTACTTGTGGTAACAAAGGCTTCCAATCTGAATTACTGCCTGTAAATTTACGTAGGGAATCATAAATCATCTTTGTCCCGTTAACTTTTCCTTCCAAAGAATATCCTGCAATATGAGGTGTTCCTATTTTAACTTTTTTCAGCAATTCAGTATTTATTAATGGCTCGCCCTCCCAAACATCTAATACAACTTTAAGCTGTTTTTTGTCTATGATATTTGATAATGCGTCATTATCAATTACCGGACCTCTTGAGGTGTTAATCAGAATAGCTCCCTGTTTCAAGTCAGACAGGTTATTTTCGTTTAATAGGTAATATGTTTTATCAGTTCCTGTTAAGTTAAGCGGAACGTGTAAAGTCACAATATCAGCCTTAAGAATCTCATCAAGTTCAGAATAACCACTTCCAATATTAGCTCTCTCTTTTGGCGGATCATTCTTCAACGCTGTCAATCCCAGTGCTTCTGCAAATTCAACAACTCTGCTTCCTACATTGCCAACACCAACTATCCCAATGGTTTTATTTTTAATTGAAAATTTATTTCCAACTGCAATTCTCATAAGAGCAGTAATAACATACTCGGCAACCGAATTGGAATTGCAACCTTTTGCATCCGAAAATTCGACTCCTTCTCTTGTTAAATAATCAGTATCAATATGATCGGTACCTATAGTTGCTGTACCAACAAATTTAACTTTAGTATTGGTTAAAAGACCTTTATTTACATTTGTAATGGATCTGACGATAAGTATATCAGCATCGCGCAATAGTTCGTTTGAAATTTTTCTTCCGTTAATTAATAACAAATTACCGAAAGAACCAAATGCTTCTTTTGCTAAAACAATATTTTCATCAACTACTAAATTCAAAACTCTATTTTTTCAATTTATTACAAATCTATAAATAATAGTTAATAGTTTTCTTAAAATATTTCTTCATGACTAAACATTAGCCTGATATTATAAGGATTGTAATTTCGGGAATAATGGACTAAATTTATTACAATTATACTCAATTATTTAAACAGTGAAATGTAATCGAAATTACATTTAATTAAGGTCTTGAGGGAAAACAATGCTAAGCAAATTGTTACAGCCCGAAATACAATCACTAATTGCTGAGAGAAAGCTTAGTATTCTTAAAGAGATTTTAAGTGATTGGACTCCAGCCGATATCGCCGATTTAATTATTAGTCTGCCCGCACAAGATCAAGTAATAATATTTCGTCTTCTTTCCAATGAACTCGCCGCTGATATATTTGAACACCTGGAGTTAGAAACACAAAAGGAACTCCTAAAAGCAATGGCCAAAAGCGAAGTGGCGGCCATACTGAATGAAATGGATCCCGACGACCGTACAGCTTTGTTAGAAGAATTACCCAGCGCTGCTGCAAAACAATTAATCCAGTTATTATCCTCAGAAGAGAGAAAAATTGCTACAACCTTACTGGGTTATCCGGAGAACAGTGTTGGAAGACTGATGACTCCCGATTATATTGCTTTAAAGCCGGAATGGACTATTGAAGAAACGCTAAACTATATACGGGAAACTGCTGAGGATAAAGAAACACTCAACATTGTGTACGTTATTGATGACCGGGGAAAACTTCTTGATGATATTAAGATAAGAGATTTTATTCTTGCAAAGCGTGATGAATATGTATCAGATATTATGGATAATAATTTTGTTTCGTTAAAAGTTAATGA
>JARRKK010000064.1:0-20530 GCA_037388105.1 Ignavibacteriaceae bacterium
GGACAGTACAGTTAAGTTGAATAATGAGATAAAACAATTTGAAAACCGTCTGAATGAATTAAATAATAGTATTAAAGAATCTATGAATGAACTGGTTGAATTGAGAACTACTCTTAGCGAAACAAAGATTGAGCACGAAGAACACCGTGGAGAGATTGCTAAGCTTGTTGGTATGAAAAACAAACTTGTAAGTGACATATCAAAACACCAATCTGTACTGGAAAAATATAAGAAGATAAGTGAAAAATTAAAGTTCCAGCAGGCAATCAATCAACAACCCGATGAAGACATTAGAAAAGATCAAACAATGGTTGAAAACGTGATTGTTTCAAAGCAGAAGAAGCTCGGAGATCAGTTTCTAAAAGTTTAAATTTTATTCGGTTGGATTCTATATTTATTATTTCTACTAAACTTCATTTCACGTCCTCTATTCACTAAAGAATTCCCTGATATTTTTAGTATAATATTCTATTTTTACATAAAACCAAACAGAACTATTTTAATGTAGGAATAAATTAATGAGCAGAGTGGCAAAAGGGGAAAATTGATATGTTTTCTAACAAAGAAAAATTTAAAGTATACCCATGGGGCTATAAAGTTTTTGTTAAATAAATTAAGAAATCCTCTCTCTCTAAAATTAGACGTCATAAGTTCAATTATTTATGCAAATGGCAATCCAACTAAGAAATATTTGCAAATCATTTAACTCCACTGTAGCACTTAAAGACTTTTCATACAATTTTAAAAAAACTAAAACTTCTGTTCTTATCGGTCCGAGCGGTTGCGGTAAATCAACACTACTAAGACTGATAGCAGGATTGATACAATCAGATAGTGGAACACTTGAAATTGATGAAAAACCATTAACGGATATTAACCTTCAATTCTTTCGAAAGAGGATCGGATACGTAATTCAGGATGGCGGCTTGTTTCCTCATCTTACGGCAAAAGAAAATGTGTCTCTGATGGCTGATTATTTAGGTTGGGACAATGATAAGGTTTCTAAACGTATAAATGAGCTTACAAACCTTACAAAATTTCCAACAGATGGATTGAACCGTTATCCTGCAGAACTTTCCGGGGGGCAAAAACAACGGGTAAGTTTAATGAGAGCACTTATGCTAAATGCAGAATTTTTATTGTTAGATGAACCGCTCGGTGCACTTGATCCCCTGATTCGTTATGAGTTGCAAATAGATTTAAAAAATATCTTCGGTGAATTAGCATTATTCAAACAGGAACGATTGATGATTTTATTGAATTTCCAGCGGATCCATTTGTAACTAGATTTGTGAATGCTCAATTAGGTCAAATAAAGAACATTGGGAAAGATTAATTAAGTATGTTCAGCAAGTTACTTATCATTGTAATCCTCATAACAATTCCTGTTCTATCTCAAGAAGATCCGAAGTTAAAAGTTGGATCAAAAAAGTTTACAGAAAACGTTATCCTAGGGGAGATAATAACCCAGTTAGCATTGAATGATAATCTTAATGTATCATACGTTCGTGATCTTGGTGGAACAAGAATTTTGTGGAATGCTTTGCTAAACAAGGAAATCGATATCTACCCTGAGTATACAGGTACTATTATGGAGGAAATTTTTGCTGATGAAAATATCGAACGAGGTAATCTAGAAAGCAGGTTAAACGCACTAAATATTGGTATAACAAAACCTCTGGGCTTTAATAATACTTATGCCATTGGAATGCAAAGGGAGTTTGCAGACAGTCTCGGGATTAAAAAAATTTCAGATTTAAGAAGGTTTCCAAACCTTATTTTTGGCTTTACAAATGAATTTATTGACAGGAATGATGGCTGGCCCGGGTTGAGGAATAAATATCAACTTCCACAAAAAGATGTGAATGGATTGGATCATGACTTAGCTTACAGAGGACTTGAAAGTGGTTCAGTTGATGTTATCGATTTTTACTCAACTGATGCAGAGATAGAATATTATAATCTTAAAGTTTTAATAGATGACCTAAAGTATTTTACTGAATATAAATGTGTTATCATTTATCGCAAGGAACTCGAAACACTCTACCCGGATTTTATAACGTCTATCACTAAACTTGAGGGAAGTATTTCCGAATCACAGATGGTAAAAATGAATCTGGATGTGAAGATAAATGGAGAATCCGAAGAGAGGACTGCTTCAAAATTCATAGAATCCAGATTTTCTATTAATTCTAATTTCGAAGACAACAATTTTGTAGATCGCTTATACTACAATACGAAAGGACACTTATTCCTTGTTCTAATTTCCCTCACCGGAGCAATTATTATTTCCATTCCACTCGGAATTATAGCGTATAAAAAGAAGAAACTCGGTAAAGTTATTTTAGGTTTTACAGGGGTCATTCAAACAATTCCTTCTCTCGCAATATTGGTTTTTATGATCCCATTATTAGGGATAGGGTCCTGGCCAGCTATTTCAGCACTATTTCTTTATAGTTTACTTCCTATTGTTCGTAATACATTTTTAGGGTTGGAAGACATTGCTACTAGTATCAAAGAATCAGCAATAGTGCTTGGATTATCACCACTGGCAAGCCAATATTAACCGGTATCAGGTTGGATAAAGTATCTCTCATTTTGGAAGGTGCTATCCCTGCCGCTATTCTGGCACTGCTGGTACAATGGCTTTTTGATTTATCTGAAAAGTTAATTGTTCCCCGGGGCTTGAGGATTTAACTTTCTTCAAAATCCTGAAGATTAATTCCTCTAAAATTATTTTTTAATTATATTTATCTTTAATTCAAGTATATTGACGAATTAAAAAAGCGAAAAGAAATTCTAACAAAACCCTGAATATATTCATTAATTTAAAATTAAGTTATGGACGAAGCGACAAAAACTGAGGAATATAAAAAGTTAAGCGAAGAGAATAAGCGATTACGAACTGCTGTTGCCGAATTATCTATATTAAATGATATTGCAACAACGATAACCTCGACTCACTCGATTGAGCATATTGTTGATATGATAGTCAAGAAATGTGTAAAACACCTTCAAGTTGAACAAGGAGCAGTGATGCTTCTGGACGAAAAAAATCAGAGTAATCCACTTAAAACAATGATTCGTCAGCAGGATACTTTGTATGATATGCTGCCGTATAGACTTGATGCCCAACTTACAGGATGGATGCTTAAACATAAAACCCCCCTGCTTGTAAAAGATCTTAAAAACGATGATAGATTTAAATCATTTATGGAGGATGAATCACCTATAAAATCATTACTTGGCGTTCCACTGATCCTTAAAGGTAAAATTATAGGAGTATTATCTGTCTTCAACAAACATTCAAGTGAGGGATTCACAGAAAGCGATCAAAGACTTCTATCAATAATTGCTGCACAATCAGCTCAGATTATTGAGAACGCCCGACTTTATCTGGAAGAACAAAATCTCATGTTGATACAGGAAGAAATGAGATTAGCAGCAGAAACTCAAATCAACTTACTTCCGAAGTCAATACCTAAAGTTGCAGATTACCAGATCGCCGGGAAGAGTATACCCGCAAAAGATGTTGGAGGAGATTATTATGATTTTATACAGATAGATGATAATAATTTTGCATTTTGTTTGGGTGATGTGTCCGGTAAAGGTATGTCTGCAGCAATGCTTATGTCGAATTTACAAGCCACATTACGGGCCCAAATCCTCTCGGGTGTTAATTCTAAAGAAACTATAACAAGAACAAATCCGGTTCTCTTTCAAAATACAGATTCAACAAAATTCGTTACTTTATTTTTAGGTATAGTAAATATTAAATCAGATGAAATCAATTACTGCAACGCCGGGCACAATAATCCTTATTATCTTGATAAGAATAATCAGATAAAGGAACTTGATGTTGGTGGATTAATACTTGGCTTTCAACCAGATTCATTATACTTAGAGGGAAAGATTCAATTTCACCCTGATGAAATGATTGTTTTATACTCCGATGGTATTACTGAAGCAATGAATGATCAAAATGAAGAATTTGGTGAAGAAAGATTAATCAAACTTATTACTAAATATAAAAATGAAGATATTTACAAATTGATTGACAGAATAATAGAAGCAGTAAATGCATTTTCAGAAGGAGTTGCACAGAGTGACGATATAACTGTAATGATAATTAAAAGAGACGTCTGAAAAAGATTATGGTAAATCCAGATTTCGATATACAATTTCAACACTTTTACCGGTTTACGGTAATCCCGGAACTTCAGAATATGGAAGGCTGCAGGCTGGTAAACCTTATAAAATCCAGCAATCAACCGGGGGAATTCATCTCGCTTACTTTGTGGGAAAAACAAGAACAGGCTGAAAATTACGTTAAAAGTAATGTGTACAAGAAATTATCTGATGATATCAAACCGTTTCTTTCTCAATCTAATGAATGGAAAATTGAATTGTCAGAGAATCTTCAACTGGAATACAAACCTGCTTCCACGCCTACGAAAGTGAATGATTATGTTGTTGCGTTGCAAACTTCTCCCGATAGCTCATCAATAAAGGAAGAAAATAATTTGTATGTGAGAATAGTCTCCACAAAAGTACAGAAGGGAAAGGAAGAGGAATTCAAACATATATATTCCAGTGAGATAATTCCAACACTAAGAGCCAGCAAAGGATGTCTACATGCTTTTCTTAATGAAAACCTGCATGAAAGTGATGAGTTTTTATCAGTTACAATATGGAAATGTAAAGCTGACTCCGATGAGTATGAAAATAGTGGAAAGTTCGATGCATTAACAAACAAAATAAAACACACATTTTCACATTTTTATTTGTGGAAAATGGCTTTGGAACAAGAAACAAAGGGAAAAATTCAGACTAGTGATGATATGAAAATTGATCACTATACAATGGTCGCAGGAAAAAGCTTTAGTTAAATAAATTACTTGTAACTAATAAAATGGAGGGTACTATGCCTGATAGTTCAAAGATCAAAAAATTTGGGGAAAGTATACAGGGAGGAGTAATCAAACCTGGTGATAGTAATTATGATGAATCCAGAAAAATATGGAATGCAATGATTGACAAGAAACCAGCACTCATTGTTCAGGTTGCGAATGCAGATGATGTTTCAGCTGCGATAAAATTTGCAAAAGAAAACAAGCTAGAAATTACAATTCGCGGTGCGGGACATAACATTGCCGGCAATTGTATATGTGATGATGGTTTGATGATCGATTTTTCAATGATGAAAAAAGTACAAGTGAATCCAGATAAAAAAACAGCGATTGTTCAACCCGGTGCTACACTAAAAGATTTTGATACAGAAACTCAAAAATATGGTTTAGCTACACCGGTAGGTATTAATTCCACAACCGGAATTGCAGGTTTAACATTGGGTGGCGGATTTGGGTGGCTGACTCGTAAATATGGTTTTACCGTAGATAATTTATTATCAGCTGAGGTTGTAACAGTCGATGGGGTAAAATTAAAAGCAAGTGAAAAAGAAAATAACGAGTCGGTCTTCCACGGCACAGACGATTCCAACCAACACGAGTTGCATCAACTGCCACCTCGGATTGGAGGATATACATGGTAAAGAAGTATTAGTAATTGCTATTTTTGCTCCATCAGATTTTGATGACGGGGAGAAACTTATAGAAAAGATTCGTGGTTTTGGTGATCCGGTAGGTGAGCATGTTGGTAAAATGCCATATGTTAACTGGCAACAAGCGTTTGATCCGCTTCTTGTTCCCAGTGCAAGAAACTATTGGAAGAGTCATAATCTCAAAGAGTTAAAAGACGAAGCTTTAGATTTAATGACTGGATATTTGGGGAAATTGCCATCACCTCAATTTGAAATATTGATAATTTATCTTGAAGGAAAAACTAATAGGGTGCCTGTAGATGCTATGGCTTATTCAAACAGGGATTTAAAGTTTATTGTGAATGTTCATGGCAGGTGGGATGATGCAAAGCAGGATAAAGAATGCATTGATTGGGCACGTGAATTTTTTAATGCGACTTCAAAATATGCTTCAACTGGCGCTTACGTAAACTTTATGACAGATGATGAACAAGAGCGTGTGGCAAAAGCATATGGAACAAATTATAATAAACTTGTTGATATTAAGAAAAAATATGATCCGAATAACCTTTTAAAGTATAACCAGAATATTAAACCTAATTAAGGATAGATTATATTTATAACATTAAAATGTATTACCTGAAAATAAAAGGTTTGTTGCAACGATCTATAAAATAATACTTCTTATTAGATCTTAATATTGATTATTTGAAATACCTGTTTAAATAGAAGATACTATTGTAATGGTAATTTAATAGGTTGATTTTAAATAATAGCAATAAAAATTTATTTGAAGATATGATTACGGGTAAGAGTACGGTTAAACAAAATTGCGTTTAACTCAGTAAATTGGGCAGACCATAAACGATGTGTTAGATCATTGAACAATTATTAACTCTATTGCACTATAAGATTACACCAGCCTAATGCTAAAACTATGATGAAGCAAGATATTAAAATTTGTACTTCGCCTGATGGTGCTAAAATCGCATACGCCACCGTTGGAAATGGTCCCGCCCTGGTGAAGGCTGCTAACTGGATCAGTCATCTGGAATACGACTGGAATAGTCCCGTCTGGCGACACTGGTTGGAAAGATTTTCTGAACATCACACACTTGTCCGATATGATAAGAGGGGTTGTGGTCTCTCCGATAGGGATGTTAATGATTTTTCCTTAAATGCACAGGTAACCGATCTTGAAACGGTCGTTGCTGAATTGAATCTGAAAAAATTTCCTCTGCTCGGTCTATCTGGTGGAGGTGTAGTTGCATTAGTATATGCAGCGCGACATCCAGAGAAAGTTAGCCACTTGATTCTGTGTGGAAGTTATGTTAAGGGACGTCTGAAACGCGGGGAGAGCCAGGAGCAATTAGAAGAAGTTCAGATGATGCTTAAAGTAATGAAACTGGGCTGGGGTAAGGCTAATCCGGCTTTTCGTCAGGTTTACACAAGCCTGTTTATTCCTGAAGGAACTGAGCAGCAAATCCATTGGTTTAACGAACTACAGCGCATTTCAACTTCCCCCGAAAAAGCAGTGCAGATGGCCACTGCCTCCTACTCGTTCGATGTTACTGAGCTGGCTAAACAAATAACCATACCAACACTAATTCTCCATGCACGTATGGACGCTGTTGTCGCATTTGAACAAAGCCGTCAACTGGCTTCACTTATTCCCAATTCACTATTTGTCCCACTCGAAAGTAAAAATCACATTTTATTAGAAACTGAACCAGCTTGGCAGAGTTTTCTAAGTGAAGTATATGAATTTATTGGGGTCAAGATTGATTTGGAAAACGATTCATATGACAATAGCAAAAAGAAAAAAACCAAAAGTTTTGGAGAAATTATTGAGGGACAAAATATTACACATTATAAAATTCTCAAGAAGCTTGGTGAAGGGGGAATGGGTGTCGTATACAAAGCTGAAGATACAAAATTACACCGGCCAGTTGCATTAAAATTTCTTCCCACTTCGTTAACATCAAATAAGGAAGCCAAGGAAAGATTTGTCAAGGAAGCACGTGCAACATCTGGACTTGATCATCCAAACATTTGTACTATTCATGAGATAGATGAAACTGAAGAAGGACGAATGTTCATTTCAATGGGGTATTATGAAGGGATGACTTTAAATAATATTATCGCCAAGGGACAGATCGAGATTGATGAAGTTATTGAAATTGCTATTCAAACTACAAGCGGATTAGCAAAAGCACATCAGAGGGGGATAATCCATCGGGATATAAAACCTGCCAATCTCGTTGTAACCAATGATGGGCAGGTAAAGATTCTTGACTTCGGTATAGCTAAACTTATTGGCGAGAGTAAATCTTCTCCTGAGAATTTACAGATTGGTACTATAGCACATATTTCACCAGAACAGCTCAGCGGTGAAAATTTTGATCATCGCTCTGATATTTGGTCACTTGGTGTTGTCATCTATGAGATGCTTACAGGAAGGCTCCCTTTTGTAGGTGAATATGATCAGGCTATCATTTATTCGATTCTTAACGAAGAGCCCACTCCAATAAAAAATCAGCGCAGCGAAGTTCCAAAAGCATTGGAAGATATTGTTATGAAAGCAATATCAAAGAACCCGGCTGATCGATATCAGTACATTGAAGACATGCAAAAGGAATTGATCACTTGTATGGAGTCACAGAGGTATTCTGGTAAATCCTCAAGTGAATCTGAAAATTCTAAAAGACACCGTAAGTTATCTGCGATTATGTTCACTGATATGGTTGGTTACAGCGCTATGGCTCAAAAAAACGAATCGCTCGCAATTGAACTTCTTGAAAAACACAGACAATTGCTTCGCCCCCTATTTCAAAAACACAGTGGAAATGAGATAGAAACAATAGGTGATGCATTCTTTGTTGAATTTAATAGTGCATTCGGGGCTGTAAGCTGTGCAGTTGAAATTCAAAATACTCTTCACGAAAGAAATTTAAAAACAGATCCCGAGAAGCAGATCATACTTCGTATAGGTTTGCATGTTGGTGATGTAGTCCATATTGGAAAGCATGTTCATGGCGATGGGGTAAATATAGCTGCAAGATTGGAACCTCTCTCGAAGCCCGGTGGAATTTGTTTATCCGAGGATGTAGTAAGGCAGATAAAAAATAAAATTGATCTACCTGTAAGGAATATGGGACCTCAAAAACTTAAAAATATAGAATCGATTGTTGATGTATACTGCATAGAATTTCCATGGGAAAACAAAAGTTTAAAAAAACCCAAACTTCCATTTGATAGAATCCTACAAAAAAGAAATGTTATAACTTTTTCTCTGATACTGATTGCTGTAATTGCGGTTATATTTATCTTGAAAAACTTTCAGCTATCTTCTATCACAGAATTCAACAACCGAATTGCTGTATTACCTCTTGTGAATATAAGTCAGAATTCAGAAGATGACTATTTTGCTGACGGGATGACCGAGGAACTAATTTCACAGTTAGCTAAAATAGGCGGACTGAATGTTATAGCGAGAACATCTGTTTTAAAATATAAAAATACAAATATGAACATAAATGAAATCGGGAGAGAGCTGGACGTTGGAACAATTTTGGAAGGCAGTGTACGTAAAGCTTCGGATATAGCAAGAGTGACTGTTCAATTAATTGATGTTGATACTCAGGAGCATCTTTGGGCTGAGGAATATGACAGGGAGCTGAAAGACATTTTTAAGATGCAAAGTGATATTGCACTTAGAATTGCTACTGAATTAAAAATTCAACTCGGTACTACGGAAAAACAGCAGATTGAAAAAAATGGTACTAGTAGTGCGGAAGCCTACAGATTATATTTATTAGGTAAACAAAAATTAAATGAAAGAACCGGAGAATCAATTCAGAATGGTCTTTCTTATTTTCAAGACGCAATTGAATTAGATCCTGAATTTGCACTTGCATATGTTGGAATAGCTGATTGTTACACATTGATTGCTGGTGCAGAGTTTGGGTCATTACCTTTAGAAAAAGCCATAGGATTAGCAAAGGATGCAATAAATAATGCTCTTCAACTGGATAATACACTTGCGGAAGCATATAATGCGCTCGCCTATCTTGAATTCAGACTAGAGTGGAATTGGAAAGCAGCGGAGGACAATTTTAAAAAAGCAATTGAACTTAAACCTGGTTTTGCTTCCGCCTATGAGAGGTATGCACTATACCTTGCACTATTAGGAAGGTATGACGAGGCACTACCATTGATGCGTCGTGCCAATGAACTCGATCCGTTATCTGCTTCAGTCAGCACAGGAATTGGTCGTATTTATCATTTTTCCGGTCAATATGACAAAGCTATTGAACAATACGAGAAAACTCTCAAAATATACCCTGATTATGCTGAAGCTCTATTTGCACTTGGATTATCTTACTCTTATACTGAAAGATATGAACAAGCTATAACCACGTTAAAAAAAGCATTAGAACTATCAAACGGAAGATTAGTAATTCATATCGCATTGGCTAGGGCTTATGCATATAACGGACAGAATGAAGAGGCATTGAAAATAAAAGCAGATTTGATCCAACAACAAAAGAATAGACATGTATCTCCCTACTATTTTGCTATGATTGAGGCAGCCATGGGAAATACTGAAGCCGCATTGGATTCTTTATATAAATCCTATAAGGAACACTTTGGCATCTTAGTTTATTTAAAGGCCAGCCCATTTTTTGAAAATATAAAAGAAGAACCACGATTTATTGAATTACTGAAGATGATTGGTTTGGAAGATTGATCGATGTAATTGTTTTTCATTTCTGCTCTATCAAAAAATTTCAAAACGAACTAATTCATCACACTAGAATTCTCTTAGAATGAATGAAATATTATGATTGGCAAAAATATATTACACTATAAGATCCTGGAAAAACTGGGGGAAGGTGGAATGGGGGAAGTCTACAAAGCCCAGGATACCAAACTTGACCGCTTTGTTGCATTAAAATTTCTCCCCCGATTTATTTCTCCTAATGAAGAAGAAAGAAAAAGATTTGAGAATGAGGCGCAAGCTGCAGCATCCTTAAACCATCCGAATATTGCAACTATATATGCTATCGAAGATTCAGAAGATAAAATATTCATCGTGATGGAATACATAGATGGAACTGAGTTAAAAGATAAGATCAAATCGGGATCGATACCAATTGAGGAAACTATACATCTTGCTATACAAATTGCCGAGGGATTGGAAGCCGCACACAAGAAAGGAATAGTCCATAGAGATATTAAGTCGTCCAACATAATAATTACGAATGATGGTAAAGTTAAAATAATGGATTTTGGTTTAGCAAAGATTAAAGGTGGAACCAACGTGACAAAAATTGGAACCACGGTAGGAACTGCTGCTTATATGTCACCCGAACAAGCAAAAGGTGACGAAGTTGACCATCGTTCAGATATATGGTCATTCGGTGTTGTATTATATGAAATGCTGACGGGACAAATGCCATTTAAAGGAGAATACGATCAGGCTTTAATATACTCTATTATAAATGAGTCACCGAATCCGATTAATGTCCAACAACGAGGAATACCCTCAGAATTGTCAGAAATTATTGACCGGTTGTTACAAAAAAATCCTAATCGTAGATACTCAATTATAAAAAAGGTGTTAGATGATCTTGGTAAAGTTAAAATCAATAATCGAACACCAAAAACACAATCGCATTCTTCAATCGCTGTTCTTGCATTTAAAGATATGAGCCAGCAAAAAGATCAGGATTATTTGTGTGAAGGACTGGCTGAAGAACTTATCAATGCACTTACTAAAATAAAATCTCTCCGCGTATCGGCTAGAACTTCCGCTTTTGCATTTAAGGATAAGCAGGTTGACATACGTGAAATAGGTTCGAAACTGAATGTTGAAACTGTGCTTGAAGGAAGTATACAAAAATCTGGTGATCGTTTACGGATAACAGCGCAGTTGATAAATGTAAGTGATGGTTATCATATATGGTCAGAGCGTTATGATCGTGAAATGAAAGAAGTATTTGAGATTCAGGATGATATAACCGGAAATATTGTGCAAGCTTTGAAAATGGTTTTGACTAAGAAAGAAAAGCAATCTATCTCCTCAGTACCGACTCTTGAAATTGAAGCATACGAGTACTTTCTAAAAGGTCGCCGGTTAATTAACCAGTTAGCTTATGACGAAGCAAGGGAGATGTTGGAAAAAGCAGTGAACAAAGATCCCGAATATGCACTGGCCTATGCCGGACTTGCAGAAGTATATTCAGGGATCTATGATTGGCAAGGTGCAAACCCGGAGGATCTTGAAGCTGCTCGGTATAACAGTCGTAAAGCTTTGGAACTTGCACCTCATTTAGCTGAAAGTCACATCTCATATGGGTATGTACTCTCCCTTGACAAACAGTATGATAAAGCAGAAAAAGAATTTCAGAAAGCAATTGAAATTGATTCCAATGTGTTTGAAGCATTTTATTACTATGCACGTACTTGTTTCGCGCGCGGAGAAATCGAAAAATCTGCAGAACTGTATCGAAAAGCAGCAGCTGTACGTATTGAGGATTTCCAAAGTTTGCTTCTTCTTGCTCAATCGATGCGCATACTTGGCAAGCGCGAAGAGGAACAACAAGCAATGCGGGATGGAATCCGTAGAGCTGAAAAGCAGCTTGAGCTTGATCCCAATGACAGGAGGGCACTTTCACTTTCATCAGGTTCGTTGTTCGAGCTCGGCGAAATCGAGAAAGCTTTCAATTATAGTGAGAGATCTTTAAAGCTGTATCCCGAAGACACAGGCGTTATCTTAAACGCGGTCTGTCTTTATGCAAGGGCAGGAAGAAAAGAAGAAGCGCTTGACTTTGCTGAAAAGGTTTTTGGCAAAGGATTCGGTAAACGCGATTGGATTGAGAATGATCCTGATTATGATTCGCTCAGGGATGAACCTCGATTTAAGGCTTTACTTAAGAAGTTGAAATAAGGTGTGATGAAACTTTAATATTATAGATTTCAGTCTACTGTTTTACAAGGTTGTGTGAATAGGGACTGAAATGTTTAAGAAATCCAATACCTGATGTTTTTGAAGATATTGAGTGAATGAAAAATAACTATTTCTAAAAAATCTAAGGAAAAATTTTGATTAAATATTTATATCTTCTTGTAATATTGCTTTTTGCAGGTTGTGATAAACAGCAAACATCACTTTCTGAAGTACAGAATGCAAATATTGATAATTATCTGCTGCAGTATGTTCCTTATGCTATGTCTTTTGATGCAAGCAAAATGAAGGAACCTGATAAGACAATTCTAAAAAAATTAGTGCTTGCAGCTACATACATTGATTCTATCTACTGGTTGCAGACATCTAAATATGGAATTTATTTACGTGATAGTCTGGGACAAATAAAGAACGATCCCTATGCACAAAAGCTACATACATTAATATTGCGTAATGCGGGTCCATTCGAACATCTCAATGAATATGAAACATTTATTGGCAACCAATCATATTATCCCGGAGATGAATTATATCCCCATGGGATGACTCCTGAACAATTTGACTCTTACATCTCTACGTTACCAAAAGAAGAGCAAGCAAAATTCATGTCTCCGTACACTGTTATTAAGTCCGATGAAAAAGGAGGGTACATAGCTGTACCATATCATGAAGAATATAAAAAATACATTATACCGATTGTAAAATTGCTAAACGAATGTGCGGAATTAACAGACAATTCCTCTTTTGCAAAGTTTCTACATCTTAAAGCTGAGGCAATAACAACTGATAAATATTTTGATGCTGATGCAGCCTGGATTGATATGATAAACAATTCTATCGATATGGTATTTGGACCTTTCGAAACATACTCGGACGGAATTAAAGGAGTGAAAGCAAAATATGAAGCATCCATAGAAATTGTTGATCAGACTGAATCTAAAAAGTTGGATGTTTACATTAAATATTTACCTGAACTGGAAGAGAATCTTCCGATTCCCGAAGAGTACAAAACCCCGGTTAGAGGAATATCAGCTAAATTCATTATAGTCCAAGATGTGATAAGAGCTGGAGAAGCAGCAGCGGGATATCAGGCTGTTGCAACAAACTTGCCAAATGATCCGGAAGTTCAGGAAAAGAAGGGCACAACAAAAACTTTTTGGAAAAATATGTTTGAAGCACGTTTCAATGCAATCATTAAACCGGTAAGTATGAAATTGATTGATGAATCACAACTTCCCGATCTGTCTACTGAAGGTTTTTTTCAGTTTGTACTGATGCACGAAATCTGTCATGCTATTGGCCCACGTAAAGTAAAAGTCGGACCGAAAAAAGGAATGGCAATTAATGCAGCAATTGGTCCAAACTATAGTCCGCTGGAGGAGTGTAAAGCTGATATCACCGGTTTGCTTTCTCTTAAATATTTAATGGATAAGGGTGTGGTTGACTCCGGAAAAGCAAAAACTTTTTATGTGTCCTTTCTGGGAAGTTTATTCCGCTCTATTCGATTCGGACTAACAGAAGCTCATGCAGTTGCCGCTGCAATTGCGCTCAGTTATATATACAAAAACGGCGGGTTCAGGTTTGATCCTGCAATTCAACGCTGGTCAGTCGATTTCAATAATTTCGAGTCTAGCATAAGGAAACTCGCCAAGGAATTACTAATTCTCGAAGGCAATGGAGATAATGTAAAAGTTCAGATGTTTTTTGATAACTGGGCAAGGATAATTCCTGAAGTTCAGTCAAGCCTGGAAAGGGTAAAAGATCTCCCTATTGATGTTTTGCCAGAATATTCAATCAAATGGGAGTAATATTAATGATAGGGTACACAATACTTCATTATAAAATCTTTGAAGAACTCGGGAAGGCGGAATAGTTTACCGAAGTCTATTAAACTTTTAAGAAAATAATTATGATCGGTAGTACCATACTACATTACAAAATCCTAGAGAAATTAGGTGAGGGAGGGATGGGCGAAGTTTATAAGGCCCGGGATACAAAACTCGACCGTTTTGTTGCATTGAAATTTCTTACTTCTCAGCTAACTGCAACACAAGAAGAAAAAGCCAGATTCACACAGGAAGCAAAAGCTGCCTCGGCAATGAATCATCCGAACATATGTACAATCTATTCTACTGAAGAATATAATAATCAGCTATTTATTGTAATGGAATTTGTTGATGGGAAAACTTTAACTGATAAAATGGATACTTTCTCCGATAAACAAAAGCTCGAAATAGGAATTCAAACAGCCGAAGGTTTAGCTGCAGCACACGAAAAAGGAATAGTCCACAGAGATATTAAACCCGATAACATAATGGTGTGTAAAGACATAGTCCACAGAGATATTAAACCCGATAACATAATGGTGTGTAAAGACGGTATTACACAGATTATGGATTTTGGACTCGCTAAACTATATAAGGAAAGTAACGTATCAAGGTTAACTAAAGCCGGATCAACTGTAGGCACTATCGGCTATATGTCACCAGAGCAGGTTCAGGGTTTAGATGTTGATCACCGGACAGATATTTTTTCTCTTGGAATTGTACTTTACGAGTTATTCGCCGGAGAATCCCCATTCAAAGGAATGCACGAAACGGCATTAATGTATGAGATTGTTAACGTAAATCCTCAGCCAATTTCTGAGTTGAAGCCTCAAATTGATCTTGAACTTGATTCTATTGTCTTTGACTGCCTTGAAAAAGATCCTTCGGAGAGATTTCAATCTGCAGCAGAATTAGCACGTAATCTTAGACGTTTAAATAAACAAACTAGTCGAACTCTAATAAATAGGACTCAAAAAGTTCAAACTAACGCTGAGAGTAGATCAGGACTTGATAATAATTCGGGAGCCAGCATTCTAAAGCGTGGTTGGATATTGATTGCTATTGGTATTCTGGTTGGAGTATTGATAGGTGTTGGTTTCATTGGTAGGTTATTTCAGTGGGAAGTTTCATCATCAATTAATAAAATGCCCAAACTCCATACATCGATCAATCTTCCTTCAGAAGCTCCGCTTATATTGGGTTCTGATAAACCGACCCATGGTTATAATAGCCCGGTCATTGCTATTTCTCCCGATGGTATGTGGCTTTCATATGTTGCCAAAACAATCTCAGGTCAAATGCTTTACTTAATTGATATGTCGAGCGGTGAGTCAAATCCAATCCCCGGAACCGAGGGTGCAATCCATCCGTTTTTTTCTCCCGATGGAGAGTGGATCGGGTTTCTTACGCAAGACCGTATTAAGAGAGTGGCAAGGCAAGGAGGTACAGTGATTTCCTTGTGCCAGGCAAGGACGCCGGTTCTGGCCTGGTGGACTCAATCAGGAATGATCTACTTTACAGAGGAGGAAACATATTCTCTTTCGCGAATTTCAATAGATGATACAAAGAAAGAAAATCTGTTTTTAAATCCTGGATACCAGTTTGGTGGTAATCTTTTACCTGACGAAAATCATTTACTTGTCACACAGCGTCGAAGTATTGGTCATGACTATAGCAACATTTTACTGCTTGACTTAAACACACATGAAACAAAACTCTTAATTAAATCAGGATATGCACCAAGGTATATATCGTCCGGTTATATTCTTTTTTCTCGTTCAAGTAGTCTGATGGCGGTACGTTTCGATGCGACAGCACAAGAGGTTGTTAGTGAACCAATCTCAATCGTTACAGGCGTAACTATGGAGTCATTGTTTGGGATTACACAGTCTGCAAGTTCTAATACCGGCCTGCTAGCTTTTATTCCCGGATCGGACATATCGGTTGCCAAACCCGCCTGGGTCAATCGTCGTGGGGATGTCGAATATCTAAATGTACCGGAGAGGGTATATGGTGCGGTCGATCTTTCTCCGGACGATAATCGACTCGCAGTTCATGTAGCAGATGTAAAGGATTATGTATGGATCTGGGATATCCAGCGTCAGGAAGGACGATCTATTCCGAGTCAGATTGCTGAAGGTCAGCCACACTGGAGCAATAGCGGATCCAAACTTGCAACGGGACCCGGCTACGGAGAAGTTCCATACATTATTATACACGAAATAAGCAGAGAAGGTGTAGTTAGTAAAACGACTAAGCTTGATTCAGGATTAACTGCGGGCAGATGGTCTCCCGATGATCAAATTCTTACTACAAGAATTCCCGGGAAAATCCTTCAGGTTGGGTTTATTGGGCTAAATGAGAGTGTGAACGTTCCAAGTTTCGAAGGTGGATTTGGGAATTTCTCGCCAGATGCAAGACTTGT
This sequence comes from Ignavibacteriaceae bacterium, assembly GCA_037388105.1. Classification (GTDB taxonomy): domain Bacteria; phylum Bacteroidota; class Ignavibacteria; order Ignavibacteriales; family Ignavibacteriaceae; genus BMS3ABIN03. Next base: position 16,761 of record JARRKK010000064.1, read on the forward strand.
GGCTTACTTGTCACGTGAAACAGGAAGATCTGAGGTGTTTATGCGTTCATTCCCTGGAGGGAAGGTAGTCGGACAGCTCTCGACAAACGGAGGTACCGAGCCTCTCTGGATGCCATCGAATGAACTGTATTATCGTGATGGCCGCCGGTGGTACTCAACAAATGTTACAACCTTACCTGAGTTACGTTGGGATCCACCTCATCTTGTATTCGATACCGATTTCATTGATTCTCCAGGGTGGTCATATGATGTATCAAGGGACGGCAAACGTCTGCTTGTTATAAAGCGCACAAAACCGATTACCTCTTCCCATATCGATATTATCACTAATTGGTTTGATGTGCTCAATGATTGATCCAGAAATGAAAAAGATATTTGTAGAATGAGGTAATCATGTTAGATCAAATAACATCTCATCATAAAATCTTTGAAAAACATGGCGAACCTTGCATGCCAGCAGGTAAGTGCAATGATGCCCGGCTAATCTCAATAATAATTTGGAGATTCTAAATGATTGGCGAAACCATACTACATTACAAAATTCTTGAAAAACTCGGCGAAGGTGGAATGGGCAAAGTATACAAAGCCAAGGATACCAAACTTGATCGCTTTGTTGCATTGAAGTTTCTTCCTTCTCAGTTAACTGCTTCTGAGGATGATAAAGCAAGATTCATTCAGGAAGCAAAAGCTGCTTCCGCTATGAATCATCCAAATGTTTGCACAATACATGACATTCAGAACTATGAGAATCAACTATTTATTGTTATGGAATTTGTTGATGGTAAAACATTAAAAGATAAAAAGGATTCCCTCTCAGAAAAACAAAATCTTGAAATAGGAATACAGGTAGCCGAGGGATTAGCAGCAGCACACGAGAAAGGGATTGTTCACAGGGATATTAAACCTGAGAATATAATGGTCCGCAAGGATGGAATAGTTCAGATAATGGATTTCGGATTAGCTAAACTTTACAAGGAAAGTAATGTATCAAGGTTAACAAAAGCAGGATCAACGGTAGGCACTATAGGCTATATGTCACCTGAGCAGGTTCAGGGTTTAGATGTAGACCATAGAACAGATATTTTTTCTCTTGGTGTTGTTCTGTATGAATTACTGTCAGGGGAAGCACCGTTTAAGGGGATGCACGAAACTGCAATAATGTATGAGATAGTGAATGTTGATCCACCTCCAATTTCAACCGTAAAGGAGGGAATTGATCCTCAGCTTGATTATATAATTTTAGAATGTCTTGAGAAAGATAAAGATGACAGATGCCAATCCGCTAAAGAGCTGGCAAAAGATTTGAGAAAAATAAAAAAGTCTGCGGGGCAGAGAAAAAGCCGTGTTTTTAATGTCAATCCATCGGCGGTAAATATTAGCACAGATGGAATACCAGCTTATAATAAATCCGGAGTAACAACTCCACAAGATATTCCTGTAAAAAGTTTTTTAAACAGTATCCTTTATAATCCGAAGCTTTCATGGTCTCTTGGATTTTTATTTTTTGCGGCTACCATTTTACTTCTTGTGTTTTCCGTTCTCAACAAAACGAAAACTGAAGTACAAGAAGTTAAATCAATGATAATCCAACCATACGACATCACTTTTGATAATAGGCGAGGAAGTAATTTAACCATTTCGCCTAACGGCCAATTCGTAGCTTTTGTTGCAACAAACGCAGCCGGAACAGATAATTTATGGGTGAGACCGATAAATTCCTTAACTGCAAGAGCCCTAACTGATGTAACAAACATTGCATATCCGTTCTGGTCACCGGACAGCAAAACAATTGCATACTTTGACAATGGCAAACTAATGAAAATATCTCTTGGCTCCGGGTCCCCCCTTCCGATATGTGATGCCCCAGACGGCAGGGGCGGGTCATGGAGTTCAAATGGAACTATCGTTTTTTCACCTAATGGTTATGACGGAATCTATAAAGTTCATTCTTCGGGTGGAAACCCGGAAGAAATTATTAAAACCGATACATCATTCCAGATTCAGAGTTTGAGATATGCATACTTTCTACCTGATGGAAACCATTTTTTGTATTCCACGAAAAATAGGGTTGGTGGTTCAACACCGAATGATGGAATTTATGTTGCATCGTTAGATAATAATATGCCGGTAAAACTTATTTCTGCTTCCTCGAACTGCCAATATGCTGATGGATATCTGTTGTTTGTCGATCAGTCGATTCTTGTGGCTCAAAAATTCAATCCGGATAAATTAAAGATTGAAGGAGAAGCAATGCCCGTTGCTGATAACGTGCAGTATTTTGACGCAGCATTATCCGGTACATTTGCCGTTTCCCAAAATGGCCGACTTGTATATATTCAAGGAAATACAAATGTTCAAAACCTCGCACTGCTGTATATAAATAGAAATTCAATAAGGAAAATTTCTGATGTAGTACCAAGTAACTCAGCTAGTTTTTCACGGGATGGAAGTAAAATAGTGAGTGATCTATATGATCCGGGTGAAAGAAGATCTGATGTCTGGGTATATGATATAAACAGAAATGTTTGGACAAGATTGACATTTGACGGCAATAATATAGTGGCAAATTGGACGCCTGACGGAAAACAAATAACTTATATTTCTAATGCAAATAGTCCAAATATGATGCCTTATATTAAAAATGCAGATGGTTCAGGTGAAGCTGAGTCATTATTTGAATCAAATTATTCAGTAAATGATATCTCTCTGGATGGAAAATATTATTTAATGGGAGCGATAAATTATATAAGTTCATTTAGCGGTTTTGATTTAATTTTAACTGTAAAAGGAGATGAAGATCCAGTAACAATATTGGCAGCTACTAATTTTAATGAGGGATTTGCATCATTTTCCCCAAATATGAAATGGATTGCTTATAATTCCGATGAATCGGGGATAGCCCAGATTTATATAATTCCATTCGATCCCAATAATACATCCGGTATAAGTGCAAGGTGGCAGATATCTGTGGATGGGGGTGAAAGAGCCAAATGGATGAATAACGGGAAAAGCATATATTTTATTACGCCGGATAATAAAATAATAGGCGTTGATGTGAACGAAAGCGGCAGTTCTCTTTCACCCGATAAACCGTATTTAGTTTTTGACCCGCAATTTACAACAGTTACTAACATTTATGATATTAGCAATGACGGAACAGAGATCATTGCTACAATTCCCAGAGCAGAAAATACTCAAGCTGGAATTATTTTGGTTCAAAACTGGCATAAGGAAGTTGAGAATGATCAGTGATCGGTGAAACAATACTACATTATAAAATATTAGAAAAATTAGGCGAAGGCGGAATGGGCGTTGTCTATCTTGCTGAAGATACAAAGCTTGAAAGAAAAGTTGCTATAAAATTTTTACCAAGACACATTGCCGGTAACTCCGAAGAAAGAAAAAGATTTAAGATAGAAGCAAAAGCTGCAGCTGCTTTGAATCATCCTAACATCGCAACTATATATGCTATTGAAGAATCAAAGGATCAAATATTTATTGTGATGGAATACATTGATGGGATTGAGTTAAAAGATAAAATAAAATCAGGTTCAATTCCAACAAATGAAGCGATCAATATTGCAATACAAATTGCCGAAGGATTAGGAGCCGCACATAAAAATGGGATTGTTCACAGAGATATAAAATCTCAGAACATAATGATCACGAATGATGGTAAAGTTAAGATAATGGATTTTGGTTTAGCTAAAGTAAAAGGTGATACGCAGATAACAAAAATTGGTTCTACTGTTGGAACTGCGGCGTATATG
>JARRKK010000065.1:0-9332 GCA_037388105.1 Ignavibacteriaceae bacterium
TCCCTCCATAAAATCACTAGTATTGTCAGATACTGTTATAACACTCAATCCGCCTTCAACATTCAATTGGTAAAGACTATCTTCTGCAGACGAATCGAAATTATCGATCATTGTCTGTGCTGATAAGAATGTCCACAGCGTTAACGACATGATTACCCCAATTAGTAGAGATCTCATATCTCTTTCTCCTTATTTGTGATTAAATAATTGTGAATTAATTAAATGAATAATTAGTTGCTTCATAAAAATATATTTCAACTCCAAATGCTCCATAATCCAAATATGATGATTACAATGAATGTTGATAATACTATGTTCACTTTTGTTGCTCTTATTGTTTTCACGTTTCCGAAATCAAAATTTAAATTCCAAAGTCCGGGTAAATCAGTTGATCCGATTATCGAGTCATCGATTTTCTTCTTCCTACCTGTAACATAACTAATTGCGATAATTGAAAAAGAACTTATCAAAAAACTGATAATGGCAAAGTGTAAAAAGTTGATACTGTTAAAGTAGTATAGAATTGAATTATTTAACAGATTTTCCTTAGCTAACAAGTCAGTTATTATCCGGGTTAATCCCACAAACTCTCCGATAACTAAACCTAGCAAAGCTCCTTTGGCATTAACCATCTTCATACTTAAACCAAAAATGAATACTGCAGCAATAGGAGGACCAAGATAGGCTTGAATACTCTGCAGATAAATATAAATCTGTGAATCAAACTGCCTGACTAATGGAACACATAAAATAGCTGTAAAAATAATAAGCGTGGTAGATATTCTACCTACCAATACTAATTCACTTTCAGTTGCACTTGGATGCTTAGGTTTATATAAATCGTTTGTGTAAAGAGTTGCTATAATATTGAATACACTGGAAAGTGATGACATTATCGCTGCCAGTAAACCAGCCAGTACCAATCCTTTCAACCCAATTGGTAACAGTGTACTTGCAAGCAACGTTGGATAAGCATCATCACCGGAAACCTCAGGATAAAGCGCTGCTGCAATAAGACCAGGTAACACTAAAATGAATATTGGCAAAATTTTTAACCCGGCGGCTAATAGAGACCCCCGACGTGCATCATTCAAACTTTTTGCACTCAATAATCTTTGAATAATATACTGATCAGTACACCAGTACCAGAAGGCAATAATTGGGGCACCAAACAAAATTCCGGTCCAGGGGAAATCTGGATCAGACAACGGTTTGAACATTGAGAAGAAATCTGCAGAAAGTTTCTGATTAAGACCTGAAAAACCACCGACTTCTATCAGGCCAAAGATTGTAAGAAGGAGAGCACCTGTAATTAGTACGAATGATTGAAAAACATTCGTTCGTATAACAGCTTTTGATCCGCCAATTAAACTGTATAATCCAGTAATTAATACTATCACGATTGCAGAGGCATAGATATTTAAACCAAATATTTTATAAAAAAGAATGCCTCCTGCAACCAAAGTTACCGATATTTTTGTAAAGAGGTAAATGCAAATTGACAGTACTGTGAAAACTTTTCTAATTTTATGATCAAATCTTTTTTCCAGAAATTCAGGCATAGTCATTACACTGGATTTCAAATAAATTGGAGTTAATACCCATCCCAATAAAATCAAAACAAAGATGGCCATTAATTCAAATTGACCAACTGCAAGACCTCTTGTCGCCCCGGAGCCTGCCAAACCGATGAAGTGCTCACTTGAAATATTTGTAGCAAATATAGTTAGACCAACCGCGAACCAACCAAAGTTCCGTCCCCCTAAGAAATATTCTTCAGTATTCCTGTCAGAACGACGAGAAGCGTATAGTCCAATTCCAAGAGCAGTTATCAGATAGATAAAGATTATTAGTAAATCTATATTTGAAAATGTTGGATTCAATTATAAATACAGTGGTTATGACAATTATCATAACTCACAAACAGTGCCTAAACAATAAAGTAGAGTTAAAGTTCAAAACTGTAATAATTTTGGTTATGGAAGGATTGAGTCTTATTAAAATAATAAGGTCAATTATTATTTTAATAAGCTAATAGGATATTAAAAATCAATAATGTTTAGAGAAAATGATTTGTATATTTTTGAAAGGCATTTCCAACACATATTATTTGAGGAGAGTTGCTTTCCTGGAAATTTTCCTCTCACCATCAAATGTTACTTGATAGATATAATTTCCACTGCTAAGATTGAATTCATTGGTATCGAGGTCATATGAGTAATTTCCCTTGTCCAATTCTACATCCTGGAGTACAACTATTTCATTTCCCAGAGTATCATATAGTTTTATGACTACCCTACCTCTATGAGGAACATAATAATCGATTTTTGTAACCGGATTAAAGGGATTGGGGTAATTTTGCATTACTTTAAAATCTTTTACTGGTTGGTTTTCATCTTCAACATTTACAGTAGTAAGAATAAATTCAATGTAATTAAAGTTAAAACCTCCGAATAGAAAAGTTGTTTTAAGTGAATGAGTGCCGGATGTTAATTGAATATTACTAATGGTCACGGTTTCCCAATTTTGCCAACCGCCTGTATTTGGAACATCAAATATATCTGTTAGATTTTGACCATCCCATTTTAGTAGTATTTTACCATCAGAATTGGGAGATGAAATCCTTACATTTATATCGTAAGTGCCTGATTGTTGAACATTTACAGTATGAAGCAACCACTCACCATTCTCAATCCAACCTACATTATATCCTAATGTGAAGGCATCATTACATTTTTCAATATCAACACCATCATTTCTATAAATCCAGCCATTATTCCAGGAACCACCCCCTGCATTTTGATAATCATTATCTTGATAAGCAAATCCTCTTTTTCCAAGATCATAATGTGCTCCATAAATTATTCCCGGTATAATACTCTGGTTCAGTACAAAGGGAATCGTATTGTTGTTGCCAGGCTGCCTTATCAGGGCATCAATAACGCCAGAGTGAAAATCAGTCTGGGTGATTGAGAGTGCTTGAGCTTGTTGAATTAAGGCATCAGTCGCAAATTGAACGCCTGGCTGTCCACCCTGCCCATTCCAGTAATTTAATAGTACCTCGTAACCGGGTTTTAATTCTGCCGATAATGGCCCGGCGATAGCATCAATTTTTTTATGCGGCCACCATGCCCATCCAATATTATTTGCCTGCATAAGTTCAACACAATCAACAAACCAGGCATTAGAGTTTTCTCCGGTTTCTCCTAGCCAAAGTGGAACATTAAAATCATTTCGAATGTTCACCAGATATTGAATTGCACCCTGATCATTGGAATTCCAGTACTTGTGAAAACTATAAACCATATTGTCATCCCATGGCGGGGTTAACCCATCAAAGGTGGTTGCAAACCAATTTCCTTCAATAAAGATAATATGACTTGTATCGATAGTCCTGATAGTATCTGTGATTCGAATATATAAATCCCGTAAAGGTTGATTATTCGGACCAAGATCCCACTTTGGTTCATTAATTAAATCATAACCACCAATCCAAGGTTTATTATAATATCGCTCGGCAATTTTTCGCCAAATACCTACTGTTCTATCTCGATTAGCAGAGCTTTCCCAAAGTGAGGGATTTGCAAGATTATAATCACTTATCGGCTCATCACTTTGTCCTCCCGGGGCAGCATGCAGATCTAATATTAAATAGATCTGATTAGCTTCGCACCAGCTTAGTACGGAATCTAAAATGGCAAAACCATCTTCAAGATAAACTCCCGGAGATCCTTCAGGTGTTAAGATATTGTAATGAAAAGGAAGCCTTATCGAGTTAAATCCCCACTCAGCAATTTTATCGATATCCGCTCTCTGTACATAATTCTGATGATAGACTTTGTAGTAAGCGTCGGCATTAGCCGGACCAATTAAATTCTCTATGTGTTCTTTTATATCCCACTGCGCATTAGCAAATCCGGAAGTATGGAGCATATAACCTTCCATCAGTAACCAACCTCCTAATCCAATCCCTTGCAAAATAATTTCATCATTATTACCATCAACTATTTTATCTCCTGAAGTATGTAAGAAGGATTGACTAAATCCAATTTGTAAATAGGTTAGACAAATAAGTATAGTTAGTTTCATATTTTATTATAATTATTGTTCAAAATTAGTGAGTGTGTAATGAAAAATCATCACAATTTTTTGTCTATATACTTTATTGTGATAAGTATTTATAAATGTGAATCATCATTGATGTGTACCCAATAATCAGTCCAAAATTCGTTTGGAACATATTGCTGAAAGGCTTTGATAAAGCGGTCAATAATTCGATTGTATTATCAATTTAATAAGTATTGTTATTATTTTAATAATACTTATTTAAGTCCTAACTCTTTACACATTCTATAAAAATTCGGTGGTGCCAGGCCTAATTTATTTGCAGCTTCTGTATCAGAAGTTGAGTTTTCTCTTACATAACTAAAATATTTTTCTCTCACCAATCTTTCCATTTCCTTAAGAGATATGATTTCGTTAGGGTTAGGAAATGATATACTATTAAACTCATTATTCGTATGAACTATAGATGTCATTCCGGTTGATTTTTTAGCAATATCCAGAGTAATATATTTTTGCTCGATGAATAGCAGTCGTTGCACAACATTCTTAATTTCACGTACATTCCCTGGCCAGGGATAATTCAAAAAGAAATCTGCAGTATCGGCATCAATTTCAGGTTTCTCCTTACCCATATCGATACTTATTATAGTTAGAAAATGATCAAGTAATATCAGAATGTCTTCTTTTCGCTCTCTTAATGGCGGGATGGAAAGGGAGACCACATTTAATCTATAATAAAGATCCTCTCTAAATCGTTTTGCTCTAACCTCCTCCTCTATATTTTTATTAGTTGCAGAAATAATTCTAACATTTACTTTAACATTTTCTGTTCGACCCAATTTTTCTAATTGTCCATCCTGAATTACTCGTAAAAGTTTCACTTGCGCTGCCAGTGGGAGTTCAGTTATCTCATCAAGGAAGATTGTTCCATTGTTTGCTAACTCGAATAACCCTGGTTTTTTCATGTGTGCTCCGGTAAAAGCTCCTTTTTCATAACCAAACAATTCACTCTCGATTAAATCATGGGGTAAACTACCACAGTTTATAGGTATAAAATTTTCAAATTTTCTTTTACTTTTATAATGGATGTTATAAGCAACCAGTTCCTTTCCCGTACCCGATTCTCCCCTAATAATTGTACTAACGTTACTGCTCGCACATTTTTCAATATCAGATTTGATTTTCATTATTGATTCGGATTCACCAATCAAACGGCGTAGTTTTAATATATCATTAACATTTCTCTCAATTTTCTCATTAGACTTAAGTGTCTCTTTTTCCAATAATCTTTTCTGGTAAGCGTTAAATATGCTTAAGATAAAATCAGTTGGCTGATATATATAATCATCTATATCTCCCGGATATTTTGTACAATACCAAAATGCACCTGCCTCAATAAGTTTATTGGCAAAGGTATAATCGGTAATGTTCACAGTCATTTTCGTTATTACTATTATCTGTAAAGAAGGATCAATTTCCTTCAGTTTTTTTATCAACTCTTCACCCCTTATTCCACCAGTAATCTGATAGTCCATAATAACAATATCAAAATCATAATCACCACTTGATAACATATTTATAGCCGCAGAACCATCAGAAACAATCTTTTCTATGTTTATTTGAGAAGAAAACGCCTCCAATGTTTTTTTAACACGATTAACATCAAATTCTTCGTCTTCAATCAGTAAAATATTAATTAGTCTATTATTAAACATTAGGTATTCCGTTGTGTATTTAGAAAAGTAATTGTGTATGTACATCCACCCTCTGAATTGTTTGTTGCTTCAATATCCCAACCACAACGTTTGGAAATCTGAGATGCAATGAAACACCCATAACCATCGTCCTGGAAGTCCGAATTTTTACTACTGATATTTTCCATAAATAATTTCGCAACTCCGCTGTCATCCCTTTCAAGTAATTCCGGGTCAATACCTTTTCCATTATCTGAAATAAATATATATGATCTTTTGGTGGATTCATCATATGCTGTCTCAATGCTAATTTCAATAAAGCCACTGCCGCTATGCTCAACACAATTTTGAATAAGTGGTTCAAATAATTCCCAAATTACAAATTCATTTACATTCACTTCAGGTAGATTATCATCAAATTTCAAATTGAATTTATATTCATCTGAAATCCGGGAAACTCTCAGGAATATATTATCTACCAAAAATTTTAAAACCTCATTCAAGCTTGTCTTATACATTGGTCCTCTAATTGTCTGCACAGGAGGATCGAACCATTTCATATCGTATATAACACGGGAAATAAAATTCGAATATTTTCTCATTCTATAGTTTATTTTATCAATATTCTTTTCATCCAATTGATTAAGATCTTCTTTAATGAATCCCATTATTTTTTCAGCTTTATGATGAGTATGATAAATTCGTTTAGTAAAAGCCATCTCTTTTTCATGCGTAATCTGTTTTTTAAGGTTTTGTTCATGTTCTATTAAAAATAGCTTTTGTGCTTCATCCCTTTCTTTCACAGTATAGGACGATATAAAATACATCAAAATAAAACCTAGTAGTATAAGTGAGACATATATTACTGTAGTTTCATCATGTCTAGCTATTAGCTGATCAGATATTAAAGAGAAATCGGGAGTGTTTTTCATATAAACGGCTCCCACATACTCTCCTTTTATTACAAAGGGAACAAATACATGAAGTGTATTTCCTGAATCAGGAATACTATTAATTTGTTCCTCTGATCTTAATTGTTCAGATAATGATTCATATAATAATGTTGCTGCATAATGATCATCAGATATATTTTCCTGGTCGATATCTTCGTCATTCAGAAATGCAAACAAAGTCTTTCCTTCGTCAATTGTATATAATGTACCATGCCTGGTAATAAATATGCAAAGTTCTTCGATATTGTGCTGGAGATATTGCTGACTAAAAATAATATTAAAAGATTGAATTAACCTTGCTCTTTCCTCCTTTGTTATTTCACTTTGTGTATCAAAAGATTCCATAATTAATTCCAGTGATGTTGCAGTGAGATTGGCTAATTTTTCCACTGCATCTTTCTGATACCACTTTTTGGTGTTATCCAAGAAAGTTGTAATTGAGGATTTATTGATGAAAGATACTATGATTTGAAAAGTAAGGAGAATTATGAATAATACGGTTAGATGCTTAAACTCAAAGTGATACTCCCTAATTTTTCCAAAGTATTTTTTATATTTTCTCAAATTATCCTATTTATTTTATCTCGATGTTCTCATTTGTGATCTTTGTTTCAGCACCGATTAACGCCTCATCCACTGACATTTCCTGGTTTATGGCCTTATTAAGATAAAAAGCTATTATGTCTGAAATTTTTGTATAATTTTCAAGAAATGGTCTATGTATTCCGGACGTCATTAATTTTTGGTAACTAAGCAGTTCCTCGCTTGGTTCATTTGTGTAGATTAACTTATTAATTGGAAGATAGCCCCCCTCTTTATTTAGAATATTTTGAGATTCCTCACTCAACAAATATTTTATAAAGATGATGCTTTCATCAATATGCGGTGAAAATTTAGAAACCATCAAATTCCAACCACCAAAAACTGAAACAGATTTTCCGTCCTCAAAATGCGGTGTCGGCGCCATTTTAATTTTATCTACCAAACCGTATTCAACTACAAATTTAAAATGATCCTTTATAAGAGCTGGCCATCCTCTTAAGAAGACTCCATTATTTGTTAAGAATTCCTGGTAGCTCTCATTTTCTCTGAAATTAATTACTTCCCTTGGTGAAATATTGTACTTGTTTACAAGATCAACCATTAATTGAAGTGATATTCTAGCCTCATTTGAGGAAAGTTGTAATTTATTTTCTTCGATCAGTGATCTACCGCGACCCTGCATAAGTTCAACAAACATACACATGAGACCTTCATAATCATCAGCAGGGAAAACGAACAATGAATTCGACGTTCTGCTAATTTCATTATCTATGTTAATTAAATCCTTCCAGCTAATAGATTTGTTTATTTTTTGTTTAATTGTTTCATAATTTGGTAGACTTCTTAATACATCCTCTCTATAATACATTACAGCAACATCGATGTATAATGGTAAAGCAACTAAAGAATCTTTATAAACACAGGTTTGCATCGCATAGTCCAGTAGTTCCTCTCTTTCATCTTCGGTAAAATATTTATCAAGTTGAAGACACCACTTTGTAAATCTTGGTACCCATATTTGATCTACTGTAAAAACATCAATTCGATCACTCTTACTTCTTAAATATCGCGCCAGAAGTTCTTTTCTTTCATTAGTACTAAACTTTTCAAATGGAAGATTAATTGATTCAATGCGGATTCTTCCCTCATATTTCTTATTGAATTTATTTATTACCTTTTGATGTGCATCAGAAATATGACTAACATAGTTTATTGTAGTCAGCATTGAATCGGTGTTGCTACTATTCCCGCCTGGAGAAAAAATTAAACTGAATGAAATGAATGCGATAATCAAAACTGAGCTTAAGGCGACATATATAATTTGCTTGTAATTCATAGATCAGGATTTATTAATACTTACTTTTTAATCAATTTGATTATACAATATATTAACTCATTTTGATAATTATAGTTCTGTAATTTTTCACTTCTTTTTGTTAACAACTGTTTTTTCACAATCAGTTTAAAAACTATAACTAATCAAAATATTGAAGTCACTGTTCAATTAATCTACCAAAGAATTGATTATTAAAGATTAACGAATCAAATTTATTGTCAGGAGATTTTACTTTTTGTTATTAAATAAACTGATAATTTTCGGAAGGTTCTATTTAAATTTTTTTAATCTCTCCAATATATTTTATTAAGTGAAATTATTATCGATTTTAATCTCCTACAATTTTTGAAGATCATATATGTAAAAGATTAATATTCATTTTTGAATTTTAACAGCCATTCGTACAATTCGGGATTAGAGTAAGTTTCGGTCCACGCATTGTGATTTGCATTAGGGTATATAGTAAATTTAACATCGTTACCACATTCCTTTAATGCCTTTACCATTCTTTCCGATTCATCAATGGAAACAACATCATCCATTGCTCCATGAAATACCCAAATTGGAAGATTGTTTAAAATACAGGCATCCAGATAAGAAGAACCTGTTCTCCCACAAACAGGAGCAGCAGCAGCAAAACGCTTCGGCTGTGCCATAATAAGTTTCCAGGTACCTTCACCACCCATACTTAATCCTGTTATATAAATTCTTTTTTTATCAACACGGTAAATTTTTTCAACT
>JARRKK010000066.1:0-9603 GCA_037388105.1 Ignavibacteriaceae bacterium
TTTCACCGCTGGCTTTACTAACCCGCGCTCTTTTCTTTTTGCCTGTTTTCTCATCCAATATAATTTGAGCTCCCAAACGAGTCGGTTCATTAGTTTTAGGATCAAGCATCATAACGTTGGATGCATGAATTAACGCTTCTTTTTCAAGAATACCACCCTGAGGATTCTTTTGAGTAGGTTTGGTATGCCTTTTTCTCATGTTAATTCCTTCAATTATCACCTTATTTAATTTAGGAAAAACTTTGAGAATCTTTCCGGTTTTTCCTCTGTCATTTCCAGCAATAATCATTACCATATCATTTTTCTTTATCTTCATACTATTTCCATTTATTATAATACTTCCGGTGCTAATGAAACTATTTTCATAAATTGTTTTTCTCTCAGTTCTCTTGCTACTGGACCAAAAATACGTGTCCCTCTGGGCTCATTCTGCGGATTTAGTAATACAGCCGCGTTCTCATCAAATCTTATATAAGATCCATCATTACGTCTGACTTCCTTCTTAGTTCTCACAATAACAGCGCGAGAAACTTCACCTTTTTTTACAGCGCTGTTTGGAATTGCAGCTTTAACAGAGACTACTATTAAATCTCCAACGCTAGCATACCTTCTGCCACTGCCACCAAGTACTTTAATACATCTAACTTTTTTGGCGCCTGAATTATCAGCAACAGTTAAGTTAGTCTCCGTTTGAATCATTTCTCAATTTCTCCTAATACGAATTACTTAGCTTTCTCAACAACTTCAACTAAGCGCCATCTTTTATTTTTACTTAATGGGCGTGTTTCCATGATCTTTACTTTATCACCAATTCCCGATTCACTTTTTTCATCATGTGCCATCAGCTTTGTCGTTTTTTTAAAGTACTTTTTATAAATGGGATGAGGAACCTTTCTCTCGATGGCTACAGTAATCGTTTTATCCATTTTATCACTAACTACAATACCTATACGTGTTTTTCTTAAGCCGCGTTGTTCCATAATTAGACGCTATCTCCTTGTTTAAGTTCTTCATTTCCCGTCTGTAATCTTTCATTCAACACAGTTTTCATTCTTGCAATATCTCTTTTAACCATTTTCAGCTTGGCTGTGTTAGTAAGTTCCTTTAACTGATGAGAAAATCTTAAATCAACAAGATTGCGTTCTTCCTCTTCAATCCGTTTTAAGATTTCCTCTGATTTTAATTCTTTTATTTCGTGTATCTTCATATTAAATGACCTATCAAATTATTCGTAGTCAGGTCTGCTTACAACCTTAGTTTTTATTGGCAGCTTATGACTAGCAAGATTAAGTGCGGCTTTTGCCAATTCAAATGGAACACCTGATACTTCAAACATTATTCTACCGGGCTTTATCACAGCAACCCAAAACTCCGGCGCTCCTTTACCTTTTCCCATTCTTGTCTCAAGTGGTTTTTTAGAAACAGGTTTATCGGGGAAAATCCGAATCCATACTTTTCCATCTCTTTTCATCTTTCTTGTTACTGCAACACGACAAGCTTCAATCTGACGACTGGTAATCCAATGAGGTTCCAGTGCCTTTAAACCAAAATCTCCAAAAGCAACTTTATTACCACGCTGGGCTTTACCCGCCATTCTACCGCGTTGTGATTTTCTATATTTTACTCTTTTGGGCATTAACATAATTGATAACTCCTAGGGGATTATTCCGTAACTCTCTTACCTAATTTTTCACCACGCATTATCCAAACTTTAATACCAATTGCTCCGTAAATTGTATCTGACCTGCCTAATGCATAATCAATGTCTGCTCTTAATGTATGAAGAGGAATACGTCCATCTTTATATTGTTCTGTCCTTGCCATTTCAGCTCCACCTAATCTTCCTGAACACATAATTCTAATACCTTCAGCACCCATTCTCATTGCAGCAGTTATTGACATCTTCATGGCTCTTCTAAACGAAACACGTCCTTTCAACTGATTGGCGATATTTTCGGCAACTAAGTATGCATCTAATTCGGGACGCTTAATTTCAGATATCTGTATTTTTACATCTTTTTCGGTAACCTGCTTTAATTCCTGTTCTAATTGTGTAATCTCTTTTCCACTTTTACCAATAACCACACCCGGTCTGGAGGTATGAATAGTTAATATTATATTCTTTGAAGTCCTGTCTATAATTATTCTTGATATACCTGCCTTTTTAAGCCTGTTCCTTATGTATGAACGCAGCATTTCATCTTCCTTGATTTTGGAAGCATAACTTTTACTCTCGTACCAATTAGATTCCCAACCTCTAATTATCCCAACTCTTAAACCGATTGGATTCGTTTTCTGTCCCAAATATTATCCTCCTAATATCATGCTTTGTTGGCAACTACTATTGTTAAATGACAAGCTCTTTTTCTTACTCTGAAAGCTCTACCCATAGGTGCAGGTTGAATTCTTTTTAGCATAGGACCGCTATTAACATATGCTTCCTTAACATAAAGATCCTCAGGCTCGGCACGTGTTGAATCATCCTGATTCATCAAATTTGAAACTGCTGAACGTAAAACTTTTTCGGCATCTTTAGAGGCGTGTTTTGTTGAAAAGTGTAATATTTCAATTGCTTTATCAACTGATATACCTCTTATTAAATCAACAACCAATCTCATCTTACGAGGAGATGAGCTGATAAATCTATGTATAGCCCTTGCTTCCATTTTTTATAAATACCTTTAATTATTTTGTTCTGGCTGCTTTCTCAGCTTTTGTTCCTGGGTGACCTCTGAATATCCTTGTTGGGGCAAACTCGCCTAATTTATGTCCAACCATATTTTCAGTAATGAAAACCGGTATCATTTTATTTCCATTATGAACAGCGATAGTATGTCCAACAAAATCGGGTGTAATAGTAGAGGAACGGGACCAGGTTTTAATAATTTTTTTCTGATTCGAATTATTTAACTTGTTGACTTTTTCAAACAACTTATAATCAACATACGGTCCTTTTTTAACTGATCTTGGCATATAATTCTCTACTTCTTGCGTCTTTTAATTATTAATCTATTAGTTTCTTTTCTATGCTTTCTGGTTTTTAGACCTTTTGCTTTCTGACCCCAGGGCGATACGGGATGCCCACCACCGGAAGTTTTCCCTTCGCCGCCACCCATCGGGTGATCGACAGGATTCATTGCTACTCCTCTGACGTGCGGTCTCCTTCCGAGCCAACGACTTCTGCCGGCTTTACCAAGACTGATATTTTCATTCTCAGCATTTCCTACTTCACCAAAAGTTGCCATACATTCAACTCTTACCATTCTTACTTCACCAGAAGGCATTTTAAGCTGAGCATAATCACCTTCCTTAGCCATTAATTGTAATGAAGCGCCTGCGCTTCTTCCAAGTTGTCCACCTTTACCGGGTTTAAGTTCAACATTGTGAATATCACTGCCAAGTGGCATTTCAGATAATGGCAAAGCGTTGCCTATAGAAATTTCGCTACCGGGACCCGATATGATATTATCTCCAACTTTTAAACCATTTGGTGCAAGAATATATCGCTTTTCTCCGTCTGCATAATGTAATAATGCAATTCTGGCAGATCTGTTTGGATCGTACTCAATGGAACAAACTTTAGAAGGGACTCCATGCTTATCCCTTTTGAAATCAATTATCCTATAATTTCTTTTATGTCCACCGCCAATATGTCTGGCAGTTACTCTACCGAGATTATTTCTACCGCCAGATTTTTTAAGTTTGACAACCAGTGATTTTTCGGGTTTAGTTTTAGTAATTTCATCAAAAGAAAAATTACTTCTAAACCTTGTTCCCGGTGTATTTGGTTTTAATTTTTTAATACCCATTTATATAATCCTGTATCAGATCCTTAAACTTCCTCAAATAGATCAATTTTTTCTCCTTCGCGAAGAGAAACTATTGCTTTTTTATATTTTGCAGTTTTACCTGTAAAACGTCCACTTTTTCTAAACTGGGTTTTGGTTTTTCCCGGATGATTAACCGTTTTGATATCAGTTACGTGGACATTAAATTTGTTTTCAATCGCTTTTGCAATCTCAATTTTATTGGCTTTAGGTATAACCAAAAATCCATATTTGTTTTGATCTGCACTTAAATTGGACATTTTTTCGGTAATTAGTGGTCTAATTAATATTTGATGCATATCAATTTACCGCCTCTCTACTGTCATTAAAAGTATTCAGTATTACTTCAACTGCGCTTTTCTGCATAATTAATACCTGGTTATTAAGTATGTCGTAAGTCGATGCTTTAGCTGCTTCTAAAACTTTAACCTTTGGTATATTTCGTCCAGAACGGAATATTATTCTATCAGTTGCACCGGTTAGAAAAAGAACTTTTTTTCCCTCAGAATTTAAAGCATGCAGCAGTTCTGAAAATTTCTTTGTTTTAGGTGTTTCAAACGAAAAATCCTCAACAACTATTAGCTGTTTATCTAAAACCTTATAACTTAAGGCTGATTTTCGAGCCAATCGTTTTACTTTTTTAGGAATTTCCTGTCTGTAATTTCGTGGACGAGGGCCAAAGATTGTACCCCCACCAACCCAAAGGGGAGATCGCGTAGTTCCGGCACGAGCTGTTCCTCTGCCTTTTTGTTTCCATGGCTTCTTTCCTCCGCCTCTTACATCATTTCTTTCTTTTGCCTTATGTGTGCCCTGTCTTCGATTAGCAAGGTAAGCTTTAACTGAAAGATAAATTGCATGATCATTTGGTTCTATACCAAATACACTATCGGCTAAATTAATTTTTTTACCGGAGGAACTTCCATCTATTTTATGTATGTCGAGTTTCATTCTTAATACAAATCAATTCTTTATCAGTTCAACCATTGAATTAACCGCACCGGGTACCGCTCCTTTAATCATTAAAATATTCTCTTCTGAATTAACCTTGATAACTTTCAACCTCGAAATCGTTACAGTCTCGTTTCCCGTTCTTCCACCCATTTTTTGTCCCTTAAATACTCTTGAAGGTGACGAACTTTGACCGATCGAACCGGGTGCTCTTAATCTATCACTCTGTCCGTGCGTTGTTCCGCCAACACCGCCGAATCCGTGGCGTTTCATTACACCTTGAAATCCTTTACCGATACTCTTGCCTTTCACTTTTATAATCTCATCTTCCTTAAAAAGATCAACTTTTATCTCATCACCAACTTTCATCTTACCAGAATCAAATCCTTTGAATTCCTTCAGAAGAGCAGGTGGCTCTATTTTATTTTTCTTATAATATCCGAGTAAAGATTTGTTCAACTTTTTTTCTTTTCTAATACCAAAACCTAGCTGCACAGCCTCATAACCATCTTTCTCAAATGTTTTAATATTAACCACTCTACAATTATCAACTTTTATAACGGTAACGGGAATCAAATCACCATCAGCATTGAAGATACTCGTCATTCCTATTTTTTTCCCTATCAAGCCAGACATCTTTACTCCAAGTTCCTTAAAGTTTTATCTCTATATCGACTCCCGCCGGTATATCAAGTTTGCTTAGCGAATCGACGGTTTTGTTATTTGAATTGTGAATATCTATGATTCTTTTATGTGCCCTGGTTTCAAATTGCTCACGCGATTTTTTATCAACATGAGGTGATTTTAAAACAGTATATACTGTTCTTCTGGTCGGTAAGGGTATAGGCCCGGACACTACAGCACCAGTGCTACGAACTGTCTTTATTATTTTCTCAGTAGATTTATCAATTAAAATATGATCATAAGACTTTAACTTAATTCTTATCTTCTGCCCGGCCACTTAATTCACTCCTTTTGAATAAAAAAACCAAAAAGCAAGTCCAGATTCGCTTTTCAGCAATCACATATAAATACAATTACTTCATAATCTTAGTTACCACACCCGCACCAACAGTTCTTCCACCTTCACGAATAGCAAAACGTAAACCCTCATCCATGGCTATTTCAGAGATTAGTTCTATTTTAAGTTTCACATTGTCTCCCGGCATAACCATTTCAGTTCCTTCAGGTAATGTAGCAACACCTGTAACGTCTGTGGTTCTGAAGTAGAATTGAGGTCTATACCCATTAAAGAATGGAGTATGACGACCACCCTCATCTTTTGAAAGTACATAAACTTCACCCTCAAAATTTGTATGCGGCGTAATGGAACCTGGTTTTGCTAGAACCATTCCTCGTTCAATTTCGTCTTTGTCTACACCCCTTAACAAAATTCCTGCATTATCTCCGGCTAAAGCTGAATCCAACTCCTTTCGGAACATCTCAATCCCAGTTACCACTGTTTTCTTATGCAATCCCAAACCTATCAACTCAACTTCTTCCTGAATCTTAACCTGTCCTCTTTCCACTCTTCCTGTTGCAACTGTTCCTCTGCCAGTAATGGAGAAAACATCCTCAACTGGCATAATGAATGGCTTATCTGTATCTCGTTCAGGAACCGGGATATAAGTGTCCACAGCTTCCATAAGTTCCCAAATAGATTTTAATCTTTCATCATCCGCCGGTGCATCACTTGAGGCTGCTTCCAATGCCTTAAGTGCAGAACCCTGAATAATCGGAATTTCATCACCAGGGAATTCGTATTCATTTAGTAAATCTCTAAGCTCAACTTCAACCAGTTCCAATAATTCAGGATCATCAACCATATCAACTTTATTCATATAAACAACAATTTTTGGTACACCTACCTGGCGTGCAAGAAGAATATGCTCTCTTGTTTGAGGCATCGGACCATCTGTAGCTGCAACAACTAAAATTGCACCGTCCATCTGTGCTGCACCTGTTATCATATTTTTTACATAATCTGCGTGTCCAGGGCAATCAACATGAGCATAGTGTCTGTTTTCAGTTGAATATTCAACATGTGCGGTTGCAATTGTAATTCCTCTATCCCTTTCTTCAGGGGCGTTGTCAATACTATCAAAAGTTCTTTTTTCCGATAATCCCTTTTTGGCAAGAGCCATTGTGATGGCAGCTGTTAACGTTGTTTTACCATGATCCACATGACCAATTGTACCAATGTTAACGTGGGGTTTACTCCTATCAAATTTTTCTTTTGCCATCATTATCTCCTTTAATTTGTTTCATTAAATTATTTAAATTTTATAATTAAGCAGTAACTGATGTTTTGTTTTTTGAACCGAGAGATTTTTCAGAAATCTCTTCAGCAATAGATTTTGGTACTTCCAAATAATGTTCAAATTGCATAGTGTAAATTGCGCGTCCCTGTGTCATCGATCTTAGAACAGTTGCATATCCAAACATTTCTGCCAATGGTACATAAGCTTTAATAACCTGTGCATCTTTTCTTGCAGAGAATCCATCAATTTTGCCACGTCTGGAATTCAAATCACCCATTACATCACCTAGATATTCCTCGGGAGTTACAACTTCAACTGACATTACCGGTTCTAATAATACGGGACCTGCTTTTTTTGCACCTTCTCTAAACGCCATTGAACCTGCAACCTTAAATGATATTTCATCAGAGTCAACATCATGAAAAGAACCATCATACAATTTTGCCTTAACATCAACAACCGGATATCCAGCAACAATCCCGTTCCTCGTTGCTTCTTGTATTCCGGCTGATACAGCAGGAATATATTCCTTAGGAACTTTACCGCCAACTATTGCATTGATAAACTCAAAACCCTTACCAGGTTCATTGGGAGAAAACTCAACAAATACATGACCATATTTTCCGCGGCCACCACTTTGTTTAACGAACTTCCCTTCAGCCTTAACGTCCTTTGTAATGGTTTCTCTATACGCCACTTGAGGTTTACCAATATTCGCTTCAACCTTAAATTCTCTTTTCATTCTATCAACTAAAATCTCCAGGTGCAGCTCGCCCATTCCGCTAATTAAGGTTTGCCCTGTTTCTTCGTCTACTTTAATTTTAAATGTAGGATCCTCATCTGATAATTTAACCAGTGAATCAGATAATTTATCCTGATCGGCTTTCGTTTTTGGTTCAATAGCTATTTGAATTACGGGCTCAGGGAAAATTATTTTTTCAAGAATTATCTGATCATCAGATGTACATAACGTATCACCAGTCTTTGTAAATTTTAAACCAACAGCAGCAGCAATATCTCCGGCCTTCACTTCATCAATTTCTCCTCTGTGGTTTGCATGCATTTGGAGTAGTCTGCTAACTCTTTCCTTCTTACCACTAACTGGATTAAAAATATAGGATCCGGATTTTAATGTGCCGGAATAAACTCTGAAAAAGCACAGTTTACCAACATATGGATCATTCATAATCTTAAATGCAAGTGCTGTAAACTTTTCATTTGCATCTACTTTTCTTTTCACAACATCATTTATCCCGATGTGGTGAGCTTCAAACTCCTTGGCATCTAAAGGTGAAGGAAGAAATGATACGATGCTATCCAGCAGTTTCTGAACACCCTTATTTTTAAAGGCTGATCCACAAAGTACAGGTATTATTTTCAATTCTATAGTTGCCTTACGCAGTACACTTATTATTTCTTCCGGGCTAATATCCTTACCATCAAGATATTTTTCCAGTAACGTATCATCAACATCAGAAACCGCTTCAAGCATTTCTGTTCGGTATTTATTTGCCTTTTCAAGCAGATCGCCTGGAATATCTATCTCATCGAAAGTTGCACCGAAAGATTCTTCGTGATACATCCTTGCCCTGAATGAGATAAGATCGATCACCCCGGTAAATAAATCGCCTTCACCAATGGGAAGATTAATCGGAATTGCATTCGCACCCAACCTCTCTCTCATCATACTCACTGCATTTTCAAAATCAGCTCCAACCCTATCCATCTTATTTATAAATGCTAATCTCGGAACCTCATATTTGTCTGCTTGTCTCCATACAGTTTCAGATTGAGGTTCAACACCACCAACTGCGCAAAACAATGCTACCGCACCATCAAGCACTCTGAGTGATCTTGCAACTTCCACAGTGAAATCAACATGCCCGGGAGTATCAATACTGTTTATTTGGTGGTCACTCCAGTAGCAGGTAGTTGCTGCACTTGTAATAGTAATACCTCTTTCTTTTTCCTGCTCCATCCAATCCATAGCGGAAGCACCATCATGAACTTCGCCTAACCGGTGCAGTTTACCTGTGTAGTATAGGATCCTTTCCGTTGTGGTTGTTTTCCCGGCATCAATGTGAGCCATTATACCAATATTTCTAACCTTATCTATAGATACTTTATTTGTCATTTACTTTTATTTTAACCTGCGTGCTTTCTATATAAATTTACCATTTAAAATGTGCGAAGGCTTTATTTGCTTCAGCCATTCTGTGCGTGTCTTCTTTTTTCTTTACAGATGATCCTTCACCATTTGAAGCGGCAATCAAGCCATCGCATTGCCAATGCGGCTCTTCTCTCCGGTCTAACTTCTGTTGGCACTTGATACGTAGCTCCGCCAACTCTTCGGCTTTTTACTTCAATTATCGGTTGCGTATTTGATACTGCCAATTTAAATATTTCTAAACCAGGTTTCTTAGTCCTTTGCTCAATGATATCAAATGAACTATAAACAACTTTTTGAGCCACTGATTTTTTACCTTCGTACATAAGCGCGTTAATAAATTTAGCAACTAACAAATCATTAAATTTAGGATCGGGTTTTATATATCTTTTTTCTGCTC
>JARRKK010000067.1:0-16077 GCA_037388105.1 Ignavibacteriaceae bacterium
TTAGTTGCAGAATATGAGTAATCAACCGGTCAGCGGTTTCCCCGCTAAGCAGGATTCACCAGCTTGCTATTAACTCCAATTTATTGAAAGTGATTTTAATTTTAGATGGGTGTGTAATTGAGGGGATAAGAAAATCCCTGCTAATTTTTATTAACAGGGATTAGGGAATAAGTATGCTTATTTATTTTGCTAATTGCATTTTTTTAATCTGATATTGGTCACCAAGTTGTAATTTGTAAAGATATAATCCACTGGCTATTCTGGATGCATCAAATGATACCTGGTAACTGCCTGCCGCAACATATTGATCCACCAGCACAGCTACTTCCTCACCAAGGATGTTATAAACAGATAGATTTACATATCCCGCTTTAGTTACTTCATAACTTATATTAGTTGATGGATTAAACGGATTGGGATAATTCTGTCCAAGTTGAAAGTCCTCAGGTTTTTGTTGTTCCTGTCTATAGTTATTCTTTGCAAAGGACCCTCCACACGAACTATATACACTATAGGCTGCACCGTCATTCACCGCAAAATTTCCGTTCCTGCTTTGCGGGACCGTTACAAAGCATATAGTGCTACCAATAATACCGTTTCCATTATCAGCGGCTAATATGATTGAATACACCCGTCCGTTTCCGCTACCCTGCCTTTCTTTTCGTAGATGAACGGATTTACAGTCCGGTGAAATTACTATATCGTTAATTGTATTAGCATCTCCAGTGCTGTTTGTATTATCTGCCTCGTCGCTACTTACGGATACTATGTATACATCATCTTCCGTAATAGTATTACAATTTGCTGTAACCGATACTAACAGCTGACTTACACTAATATTTTCAAAATAATGGTCAGGCGGCCAAAGTCTTATGGGATTGGAAATTGCAACTAAAATTGGTTCTGATTCATCTGTAACAGTTATTGTCGCTGTACATGCATTTGATTCTTGTCCATCGCTCACCGTTAAGGTTACCTCGGTTTCACCTATAGGATAGGGACCAGCCGGTGAAAGGCTGAATGTTAATTCATCACCATCTGGATCAAACGATCCATTATCAACCTCCTCCGGAGATACCTCTGCTTCACAATTTGCATTAGCAGGAATATTTAAATTCTGGCAGATAGCTACCGGTGGCTGGTTGATCTGAAGCACACCGCAAGCGTTTAAAAATACGGATATGCTGTCGGAACCGTAATTTGCCACTGTAAAATCTATACTTCCATCTTTGTTTAAATCATTGGAAGCGATTGATAAAGGTGAATTACCAGTATTGAAATTTGATGCGGTCCCGAATCTTCCTGTTCCATCACCCAACATAACCGAAACATTGTTAGAGGAATAATTTGTTACTGCAAGATCAGGATTATCATCTCCATTAACATCGGCCGTAGTAATCGACCAGGGATTAGTACCAGCACCGAAATTAGCTTCCAGAGTGAAATTACCGTTACCATCGCCCAGTAATACAGATACATTGTGGGAGTTACTATTTGCAACGGCAAGATCTAGATTCCCATCTTTATTGAAATCATCAGTTTTGATAGATGTAGGATATCTACCAACAGTGATGTTATTGGCTGTTCCAAAGTTACCGGTGCCGTCACCTAACAATATTGATATGTTATTTGGAAAGGAGTTTGCAACAGCAATATCGGAATTACCGTCTTTATTAAAATCTCCAACTGTTACAGAGGTAGAATATCCGGCAACAGTAAAATTATTGGATACACTAAAGCTACCCGAACCGTTATTTAATAGAACCGAAACTTTATTCAGATTATAATTTGCAACTACCAGGTCCTGGGCATTGTCACCATTAAAATCTCCAACTGCAACTGAAGTGGGGTATTTACCGACGATAAAATTTATACCAGCGCTATAATTTCCAGTACCATCACCGAATAATACCGTTCCACTATTTTTAGAAGAGCTTATTGTGGCAAGATCAGGAAAGGAATCGTTATTAAAATCTGCCGAGGTAATTGAGGTAGGATTACCTCCCACATTATAATTGATTGCATTACTGAATTTGCCATTACCATCACCGAACAATAGTGATATATATCTGTCTAAAGAATTGGCCACCGCTGCATCAGGATTTCCGTCAAGATTAAAATCACCAATCGTAACAGATGCAGGATAAAGGTTAACATTGAAGTTAACTGCAGTCTCAAAATCAGGTGACTGGCACCCCTGAGCGTAAGACTGTACCGGAAATAAAAGGGATTGTACGATAAAATAGAGAGTAAATGGTAAAGATTTTAAATAATAATTGTCAATTCTCCCAAATTCGATTTGCATTATTCTTCTCCTTTTTGTAAGGTTAACTAGTAATAGCAACCCAACCACCGGAACGAATAATTACAATTTAGTTTTGCGCATACTTTATCTAACCGATTTCAAACCCATAAATTATGCCAAATATCAGACATAATTTATTCAGTATTTTGAATATATTCTTTTTTTGATACAGTCATTTTATTCTCTGAAATTATCTTGTATGGAAAAAATGACATCAACTAACGTTATGAATATTGAAAGGATGCTTTATTTTTATTATATGGAAAAAAGTAAATAGGCCTTTATTAGCTTCATAAGAGAAAGAGATAATCAGGGTGGGGTGAACGATATTAGGGTGATGAGAATGATAATAAAAAGTAATTCTGAATCTACATTCGCAAAATTTTTCCCCATTCCAAGCTTTAAAAAATGTTAATGAGTGATATATTTTATGTAGACCATGGAATAAGTTTTATTGGATAAATGGCAATAGGATATTTGTGCTAATCCAGACAAGGATGGGAGTTTTCCAACTAAGCTGGATTCACGATCTATTTTTAATAGTCTGTAAGTAAATAAGTTACCAGTCTTTTTATTTATTGAGCTATGACTACCTTACAAATACTACATTATCTAAATATGAGAATGAAATGAATACAATACTTCTTATTCAGTTTAAATAATTAATTACCCGAAGTTAGATGATGTGAAAATAATTGTTTCCATAAATTTGCTTGAAAACCTTTTTTATAAATTTAATTTTCAAAAATTACTTTTATATTTCTTTGCTAAACACATACTTGGCTAGCACTTTCATACCGGTTGGTGTTTCATAAGAATATTCTAAACATAAATTTTTATTAATAAAATTACATTTAATATCCCCGATCCCAAGTTAAGACTATTGAACTGCTTCTTACATTTCATTGGAAATTGCAAATGTCTGTAACACCCTTCTGAAAATGTGACATCTGCCCGGTATTGTCCATCCAAAATTTAAAGGTGATGGACAGAGTAATCTCCTCCGGATATATGATAACCGTGCTATCAGCCTCAGAATAATTTATTTCCTGTAAAGTCCACACATCATTAATTTTATTATGAGATATAGAATCGGTAGGTCGATTAATAGTCTCAACTTTTTCTAAACAATTAATTAACAAAAATCCTGCAAGCGATACTAAAATAAAATTCTTAAACATTTTAAACTCCTCCCATTGTTAGATGTTGTCACAATTGAGTTATTGATGTCGATATTTTCCTTCATATTAATCATCTATTATTGAGACTATTAACCATTTTATCGGGTTTGAATTTTGTCACGAATGGTAATATTAAATTTTATTTGGTTAGCTAAACCAAAAATGGATGAGTATAGGATGTTCCCCAAATTTTTGAACATTTTCCGGGAGAATATTTGATATTTATTTCTGATTTCTGATATATATACTTTCATTTATCTCAGCAAAATCACCAAATTAGGTTAAACGTTTTATCAAATAAAACTTTTAATTACTTTAATTAATAATTATTTAGTTACAAATTTTAATAAAAACTAAAGTATTTAGTTAATTAACAAAATTTATTAAATATCTCTTGACTTCAAGTTAAAAATAGACTACTTTCAGTTAAACGTTTAACTAAACTAATGCGCCCAACAATAAAAGATGTAGCTAAAATGGCTGATGTGTCAATTGCGACGGTATCGCTTGTATTGAACAACAATCAGAGAATATCAAAGGAGACGCGTAAGAAAGTTAACAAAGTAATTGAAACACTTAATTATCATCCATCCAGATCAGCCCGGGGACTAGTATCACGTAAAACCGGAAACTTAGGATTCATTTTAACAGACAATCATTTTCTTAGAACTGAACCATTTTATACAAGAGTATTTCTGGGAACTGAATTTGAAGCAAGAGAAAGAAATCACTATATATTACTTTCTACCATAGCTGCAAACTTTAAAAAAAGTGATCCACTTCCCAGATTCATACTTGAACGTAATTTTGATGGAATTATAATAGCGGGCAGAGTTCCGGATACATTTATTAATATATTATCTAATTACAACGTCCCTGTTGTGTTTGTTGACTACAATCCATCTTTAGGTGAATATGCAAATGTTCTGATAGATAATATTAGAGGTGGAGTTCTGGCTACAGAACATCTTATAAGCAGAGGGCATAAAAATATAGCATTCATTGGTGGGGAAAGTAATCATCCAAGCATTAACGAGAGATTGCAGGGATATAAAACTGCCATTCAAAACGCAAAAATTAAAAACAATGATAATCTTATAATTACCAATAATGAATTTCTTTCGCGACAGAACGGATATGATTGTGCTGAGATATTATTTAAGAAGAGGCGAAAGGTAACTGCAATATTTGCAGCTAACGATACAACTGCAATAGGTGTTTTGCAATATCTAAAAGATAATAAATATAAAGTTCCTGAAGATGTTTCTCTTATTGGATTTGATGATGTTGAGGCAGATCTTTTAATTGATCCTCCTTTAACCACTGTTAGAGTACCCAAAATTGAAATGGGTACAGAAGCAGTTCAATTACTAATTAATATTATAAATAAAAAATCAATTGCAGCAAAGAAGATTATAGTACCAGTAAAATTAATTGTTCGGGATTCAACAAGTTATATAAATTGAGAAAGTAAAATTCATTAATGCTTGCCGGGATTTATAAAGGGTCTAGACAAATCGAGCTTGAAGATTATAAGCTTCGAAAGCTTAAAACCAATGAACTACTCATTGAGGTTGGCTCCTGTGGAATTTGTGGAACTGATTTCCATATAGTTGATGGAACAGCTCCTTCAAAGCAACCCGTTATTTTGGGCCATGAATTTTCGGGTAGGATAGTTGAAACAAATAATCAGATAAATGGATTCCATGTTGATGATCAGGTTGTAATTAACCCAAATATTCATTGCGGAATTTGTGAATTTTGTAAGATAGGCAAGGTAAATCATTGTACTAATCTTAGAGCACTCGGGGTTTCTGAAAATGGGGGTTTAGCTCAATATTCAATCGTACCCGCTTCACAATTGTATCATGTCCCAAACGATTTTTCCCTTCAAACTGCTGCATTTGCTGAACCTCTCTCTTGTTGCATACATGGAATAAAACAATCATCATTAAAACTTGGTGATAAAGTTGCGATAGTTGGGGCCGGTACTATCGGACTATTAATGTTACAGTTAGCTCGTCTACAAGGTTCTTCTACAGTAGTAATCATTGAACCATCTCCCGAAAAAAGAAAAATTGCAAAGGGTCTTGGTGCGGATCAGGTAGTGGATTCTGATGATGCTGATATTATACAAGAGATCATTGGATTATCTGGTGGTGGATTTGATGTTGTTCTTGAATGTGTCGGAAACGTTATCGCAGCTGAATCGTCTTTAAAAATTGTTAAAAGAGGGGGTACTGTATTGCTATTTGGATTACCTGATTTCTCAGCTTCCATAACATTAAAACTACAGTCTTTTTTTCATAAGGAAATATCATTGAAGAGTTCTCTGCTTAATCCGTTCACTTTTCAAACCGCTGTTGATTTATTAGTCTCTGGAAAAATATCGGTTGAGCAATTTAATCCTGTACAGGTTTCATTTAGAAATGAAGAGTTGGTGACTTTATTTAATAACTCAAAAAATAACTCAGTTGTTAAATACATGGTAGCACCAAATAATTAATATATATAAATATTTCTGCAGTTGCGGTTATAACAATAATATATTTCATTAATAATCAAAGGAGAAGTTATGACTAATTTCATCAAATTTTCTAGATGGTGTCACCAGAAGGAGTAGGCACACTAAGCTGGGCCACAGATCAGTCTCGATCAATGGGCAGATCGCTGAAGATAGAGAAGGGAGTAACCTCAGAAGCAGCGATGTGGGAATCAGACAATATGGTAGACTTGTGGTCGGATAGACATTTCAAGGATGTAGACATAAAATTCGGGATGTATTATATGACATCGGGAGTAAACACAAGTCCGGCCACAGAAGATGAGAAGTGGTATGTGAGCTTTACCTTCTACAGAGAAGATGCAACAATGATAGGTGAGACAAAGTTCGAGTTGGATCAGAGTGCAGCAAGTACAAGTGGATGGGTAGCAGATACGACAGACGTTGGTCAGGTAATACTGCCAGAAGATTCCTACACGACAATAATAAGGTTTGTAGGAGGAAAAGATGCTACAGGTACAGTATGGACAGATGACTATATATTTACAGGCAGAGGAGGCTGGGCAGGCCAGGACTGGAACACACAGTTAGGTGTACCGACGGGATGGTTTTACTGGTTACCACCGAGTGGGGGCAATGATGGGCTGTTAAGTGATGGTTATGAGAACACAGTAGTAACAGATGAGTATGCATATCACGGAAATTATTCATTAAAGTTTGATATACCTGTAGGTACCCACGATGGATTTGTGGGAACAAGAAGATATCCATTAAACAGCGGATTAGGTCCGGTACAGGGAGGATCAAATGACATCACTGCATTAAATGGAGTAGCAGTAGGTGATGTATTAAGGATCAGTGTATGGATAAAAGCAGAGAACCAGGAGCCAGATTCGGTTATATCAGTAGGCGATCAGTGGAGTATATCAATCACCCCGATATTCCATACAACGTTAGGCAATAATGAAGGTTTCGGAGATTATTGGGCAAGTGATATACCGTTGACGTTCCCGAATGCGACATCATTTGACTGGACACAGTTTTATGTAGATGTAACAGTACCGGAGCCACCGGTAGGACAGGAAGCTAAATCCTTATCAGTAAGATTACATCCATTGGGAAGATGGCAAGGTACAAAGATTTATGATATGTTGGGACGTCAAGTTAGAACTTTATTTGATAGTGAACAAAATGCAGGTATTTTTAATATTCAATGGAACGGAGAGAATGATTTCGGATCCAAAGTATCGAGTGGTACTTACATTTATATGATTAAAGCTGGTGAATTCTTCCAGGCAAAGAAAATGATACTCTTGAAATAAGTTGAATATTTTGAGGCACCTGAAATACGGTGCCTCTGTATTTTATTTTATCCAATCTCAGTGTTAATAAAATATTATTGAGCTATGATAGGTGGAAGTAATGCAAACGAATAAAAAAATCCAGACGATAGCTTCATTAATAATCTTTCTGATTATTCTATTAAATGGGTTTGTTATTGCAGGCACAACAGGAAAAATATCCGGAAAAGTAATTGATGCGGGAACTGGTGAGCCGCTTATCGGAGCAAATGTACTCATTTTAGGTACGTCACTTGGTGCTGCTACAGATTTAGAGGGTAATTATTTTATTATAAATATCCCACCGGGAAGATATGAAGTAAAAGCTTCTAGTATAGGTTATAACAGTGTTACAAATCAAAATATACTAGTCTCGGTAGATCAAACTACTAAATTAAATTTTAATCTTGGAATAGAAGCGGTTGAAATATCAGATGTAGTTGTCGTGGCGACAAGACCAATTGTCCAAAAAGACTTAACTTCTACTCAGGCTAATGTAACCGGGGATGAAATTCAAATGCTTCCGATTGAAGATATAGCATCAGTTATTAATCTTCAGGCAGGTGTTATTAATGGACATTTTAGAGGAGGAAGAATAGGAACAGTTAATTACCTG
The DNA here is from genome assembly GCA_037388105.1 of Ignavibacteriaceae bacterium. Classification (GTDB taxonomy): domain Bacteria; phylum Bacteroidota; class Ignavibacteria; order Ignavibacteriales; family Ignavibacteriaceae; genus BMS3ABIN03. Next base: position 7,946 of record JARRKK010000067.1, read on the forward strand.
ATCGATGGCGTTTCTTCTAATGATGTCTTTACAGGCGAATCCTCAATGGAGCCACAGGTAAATAGTGTACAGGAAGTTCAGGTAATAACAGGAACATTTAATGCTGAGTATGGAGATGCTCTTTCTGGAATCGTTAACCAGATTACAAAGCTACCAGATGATAAATATGATTTTTCATTTTCAGGTTATGTTGGTGATTATGTTTCAAATCGTACTGATATTTATGATAATATTGGCAGCATTTCACCCACCGGAGTATATAATTTAATGGGCACATTTTCAGGTCCTGTTCCGGGAACATCAAATTCTGTAAGCTTTTTTATTTCTGGTAGATACTTTAGCGATGATGGATATATATTTGGGCATCGGATTTTTAATCCGCAGGATTCATCATCATATCAAACAGATCCGCCAATTGAAAGATCAACCGGTGATAGTGCTTATGTTCCAATGAGCTTTGATGAGAATCTACAATTGCAAGGAAAACTAGCTTTTAAGGTTGGATCGGGAAAAGGAATTATATTAAATGGATTATATTCAAGTCGGCAATACAGAGACTATGATCATAATTATCAGTTGAATCCGAATGGTGACTACAAAAGATTTAACGACAGTTATTTGTTGAGTGCATCATATACACAGGTATTCAGCAATTCAACCTTTCTAGATGTTTTAGCCTCTGGATTTATTTCGGATTATAAGCAATATGTTTATGAAGATCCCTTAGATCCAAGATATGTTGCACCCAGTTGGAAACAGGGAGTTAGTGGAAATGCTTTTTTAACCGGGGGGACACAAAACTGGCATTTTTATCATAAGTCAAGAACTTACACTGGGAAGTTAGATTTAACGTCACAACTAAATCAAATACACCAAATTAAAACGGGAGTAGAGTTTAAATACAACGATATAGAATATGAAGATTTTCAAATTGTTATTGATGCTTCCACTGGCTACAAACCTACTCTTCCAGAACCGGGTTCGTTCAATAATAATTTTTACCAGGCAAATCCTTATTCAGCTGCTGCTTACATTCAGGATAAAATTGAACTGGAATATCTCATTGTAAATGTTGGTCTTAGATTTGATTATTTTCAACCTGATGGCAAATATCTTTTAGACCCAAATAACATTGCAGTGCTTGATGATTTAAGCCCTCCCTTTCCGGATTCCCTATTCGGTATTTCAAGTGTAAAGAGTCAGTTTAGTCCGAGACTAGGGATTTCTTATCCTATTACTGACAAGGGCGCAATACACATTTCGTGGGGTCATTTTTTCCAGATTCCTCCATTTGAATATCTTTATAGAAACCCAAATTTCCGTGTACCATTAACAGGTGATTTCCCGGAGAATGTGGGCAACACAATAGGTAATACTGATTTGAAACCTCAGATGACAATTATGTATGAGATCGGTCTCCAGCAGGAATTATTTACTGATTTTGGAATTACTCTTACAACATATTTAAAAGACATTCGAAATTTACTAGGTAGCGAAATCTATATTAAGAATGAATTTAAAAAATTCAGTAAGCTAATTAACATTGATTATGGATCGGTAAAGGGAATTACTTTATCATTTGAGAAAAGACTAAGTAATGGTTTTGGGTTCACAATGGATTACACCTATCAGGATGCTCAAGGGAATGCTTCTGATCCTAATGATGCATTTGATAAAGCACAGGCTAATCCCCCAATTGAAGCTAATAAAAAATTGGTACCGTTAGATTGGGACCGTACACATGCGTTGAACTTTACTCTTACTCTCGGAATACCCGGCGATTATATTGTTAGTTCTATCGGAAGATGGGGGACTGGACTACCTTATACACCTGCAATACAAGATCAGCGAACAGGTTTGGAAAACAGTGATAATAAACCGGATATATTTAACCTTGACCTATACATTACAAAATTCTTCAAGATATCTAATCAAAACCTATCACTGTTCTTAAAAGTATATAATGTATTTGACAACGCAAATGAACTTGAGGTTTTTTCCGATACAGGAAGGGCAGGATATAGTCTTGAAGTTACAAGAGCTCAGGAACCACCGAAGGGTGTAAACACAATTCAAGAATATTACATCAGACCGGATTATTATTCTTCGCCCAGGAAAATAGTTTTAGGTGCATCATTAGAATTGTAAAGATAAAACTCTCTATAGGAAATATTAGAGCATAGTTATGAAAATATTCTTAATCACTATAACACTTATTGGTTTTTTAATATCTACTTGTAATATTTTTGCCCAAATTATAGTTGATAAAAATAAGGGAAACCACAATTTCACCAAGAAAGGATTTATGGATGGTAATTTTGTTGAAACCGTATATTATAATTTTGGTGAAATTGCAGATTGGCTTAACGAACCATCGCGAAGTGGTGTATGGCCAAAGGGTACCAATCATACATATATTGATGGTGTTGCTATTATGGTGCAGGCCGAAACCAAAGATCCGCAGGGAAAACTAATCCATCCACTTGAATCTAACTATTATGAATTTACACGCTATGATCCTGCAACAGGTGTTACATATGGATGGTGGCCACTTTCAGGTTATGATAATCCCTTTGATTCCAGACCCGCAAGGAGTGATGTCGAAGCTACCTGGCCTGTTTCCTGGCCGGATAGAAATTCAGATTGGAATGGACTCTGGAATGGTTTTTTTGGCAAAGGTGTAAAAAATGCAGATCTGGAAACCTTCTTTGTTTTTGATGATAATGAGGATAAAGAATATATAATCAATAACAATTTTTATCCGGATGCCGAAGATAATGAAAGAGGTGGTCTTGGAATGCAAGTGAGAACCAGAGGATTTCAATGGTCTCAGGTTCTTGCCGAGGATGTGATATTCTGGTATTACGAAATTACAAACATGGGTACAACGGATTATGAGAAAACCTTATTTGCTCAATACATTGACTGGGGTATAGGAGGACACGATAATTCGTCAAATAATGGTGGCGACTACAATGAATTACTTGATATGTCATATGCCTGGTCAACTGTACCAACGGGAAGTCCGGGTAACTGGAGCCCCGTTGGCAGAGCCGGGTATGCATTTTTGGAGAGTCCTGGAGTACAGGATGATCGGAGAGATAATGATGCGGATGGATTAACTGATGAACGAAGAGATAATAATCCAGTGAGCTTTATTGACAATCCTAATTTGGATCCTTTTCTTCTGGACCCTTTTCAAGACACAACGAAGTTTAAAACATTTTATGGTTACTCCTGGAAACCTCATTGGGATGCGGATGAAAATGCTAATTGGCGAATATACCTGGATGTGGATGAAAATGGTCAATGGGATGAAGGCGAACCTTTAAATGATGATGTTGGGACCGATGGTATCGGACCATTCGATGAAGGATATGATGGACCTGACTTAGATGGAAGTGAAGCGAATGGCAGACCCAATCAGGGAGAACCAAATTTCGGGATATTAGATAAAGATGAATCCGATCAACTTGGTCTGACCGGGTTTCAAATTTATCCCGTACATACTTATGAACTGGATAATGATGAAGAAAACTGGGAAGTGCTTTCAGGGTTGCCGGCACCGCACGGCCAATCCTTAGAGGGAGTTAATTTAGCAAACTATTTTTCAAGCTATGTGTTTCATATGTATGGCCGGAACACATATTCTATGGTAACCGGCGAACAGCAAGAAACAGGCGAAACGGAAAGATTCTCTATGGGATTAATGTATGGTATTGACCAAAATGATCTTTTCAGACGCAAGAAAACTGTTCAACAAATTTATAATGCAAGTTACAGGTTTGCCAAACCTCCCGAAAAACCAATAATAAAGGCAATCCCGGGGGATGGAATAGTAACTCTCTACTGGGATAATAGGGCTGAGCTTACATATGATGCATTCTATCAGAAATTCAATTTTGAAGGATATAAAATTTTTAGATCGACGGAATTCTCATTTCTCGAAAATAAAGTTATTACCGACGCTTATGGTAAGCCAACATATCGCACACCAATTGCACATTTTGATTTGGTTGATGGTGTAAAGGGATTACATCCAATTGACGTCAACGGTGCACTTTATGACTTAGGAGATGATTATGGTATTAAACATTCATTTATCGATACGACGGTGCAAAATGGACAAACATATTATTATGCGGTCGTTGCATATGATCAGGGCTTTACAACTACAACAATTGAGGGTGAGATCGAAGGAATACCCCCTTCGGAAACGACAAGTATCTTGAGGAAGGATATTAATGGGGCTATTACAACAGATATTAATACAGCCGTGGTAACTCCTAGAGCACCCGGTGCAGGTTATATTGCTCCTGAAATAAATAACTTTAGAGGAACCGGCCCGGGAACCGGATATGTTTCTGTAACTGTCGTTGATCCGGATTCAGTTAAAGATTTTCACACTTATCGTTTGGAGTTTGAGGATTCTACAAAGTATCATAATAATCCCTTTCCTTATTATTCCCTTATAGATTATTCTGAAGGCGATACTCTGATTAAGCTAAAGAAAATTGAAAGTAGTGATGAGCAAACAAAGATAATGGATGGTTTATCTTTGGATATTTCAAGCGAACGTGAAGTGATGGTTGATGTGGATAAATCTGAATGGAAAAGTGGTAATAGTAATTTCATTATTCAGACGGGATTCGATTCCAGGTTTGCTTCAGCATATAATGGCAAACGAATTAATTACCCGGCGGATTTTGAAGTATTGTTTACTGCCCCCGGCGAAGGTGATTTATCATTTCCGCAGGATGGATTCAGCCAGCCTGTTCAGTCTAATGTTATTGTTAATAACATAACTGACGGGATTGAAAATTTTCAATTCATATTTAGAGATGAAAACGATAACGAAATATTTGATGATGGAGATGCGATTTTCGTTGTTTTCGGAGACTCAACCGGTAAACCAGCCGAGACATGGTCACAAGCTAGAATTAGCTGGTCTATGACTTTGGTTAGGGATACTACCATTGATGCTGAAGATCAAATTGAACCTCAAGCGGGTGACATTTATAAAATTGCAATAAAAAAACCTTTCAGAACAGGTGAATATTTTGAATTTATTTCTAAAGGACAGGATTTCGATTTATCGAAAGCACAATCTGAATTAGATAATGTTGCTGTTGTGCCTAATCCGTATACCGGTGCAGCTTCTTGGGAGCCAATTTCTAATTCGGTCGGTAGAGGTGAGCGAAGAATATTCTTTATACATCTGCCTAATGAATGCACCATCAGGATTTATACTCTGGCTGGAAAGCTGGTTGATACAATTGAACATAATAGTACAATAGCTGATGGACAGGAGCCATGGAATCTTGTATCAAAAGATGGTATGGATATATCATATGGAATATACATTTATCATGTCGATGCACCAGGGATTGGCGAAACGATCGGCAGATTTGCTATAATTAAGTAAATAACTATAAGACCTTTAAGTCAACAATGAAAAACTTTTATATTATCTCCTTCTTAGTTCTGGTCATCCTATCAGATAACTTGCTAAGTCAGAGTGATGCTGTATCTAAAGTTGGAACAACCGCTGCTGCATTTTTAGAAATCCCTGTAGGTGCACCTGCTGTAGGTGTTGGCGGAGCATTTGTAAGTATTGCTAATGATGCTTCAGCACTCTACTGGAACGTAGGATCCATTTCTACTCTAGGCAAGTTTGATGTTCAACTTACTCATATGGAATGGATTGGCGAAACAAAATTTAATTTTGTGGGTATTGTGTTACCATTAGCTGAATTCGGAACACTCGGTTTTAGCTTTACATCTCTGTCTATGGATGATATGCTGGTTAGAACCGTGGAACAACCTGAGGGCACAGGAGAATATTTTAGTGCAGGTAATATTGCTATTGGATTAAGTTACGCAAGAAATTTAACCGAAAGATTTTCTATCGGAATTACTGCAAAATATGTATCTGAAGAAATTTGGCATATGCAATCTCAGGGTTGGGCAATTGATGCAGGTACAATTTTTAAAACCGATATTCTGGGAGGAATGATCATTGGGGCAGCAATATCAAATTTCGGTACTTCAATGGCATTGAGTGGTCGTGATACAAGGTATTTTATTAGGGTAGATGAAACAAAAACCGGTTCAAGTGAATCAATTCCAACTAATATTGAAATGGATTCCTGGGATTTACCGCTAAATTTTAGAATTGGTGTTTCAACTAATGCAGTTAATACTGATAATTATAGGTTTACAATGGCAGTTGATGCAATTCATCCAAACAATGATTATCCGAGTATGAATGTAGGTGCAGAATTTGCGTTTATGGAAATTTTTATGCTGCGCGGAGGGTATAACGCACTTTTCCTAACAGATGCTGAGGGCGGCCTATCTCTGGGTGTTGGTTTAAGTTCGCAGATGTTGTTCAGCGAAGCAATTGTTCAGTTTGACTATGCCTACAGAGATTTTGGCAGGTTACAGAACGTACATCAGTTTTCATTGGAATTTAAGTTTTAGAGAAATAATTATAATTGAATCAAAAATATCGAATAATAATAATTACAATATTGGTAGGCATAAATACTTGTTTTACCACCACCGGATTTTCCTCAGGGGATAGTCTTCAATTAAAATATCAATATAACTATTCTATAAATGATTCTGTTGTTGCTTCAGTTGGTCCAATAAAAATATCTGCGGACGAATTTTACTACAGCTATGAGTTTGGTCCTGCATTTATAAAAAGAAAAAAAGATTCTAAAGAACATCACTTAAAATATATGATCAACGAAAAACTATTAGCACTTGACGGATATTCCAGAGATATAGATGAAAAAGAAAATGTTGAATCCCTCCTTTATGATTATGAAAATGATTTGGCAACTGAAGAATTGTTTAAAGATGATATTCTTAGCAAAGTAGAAATTAGAGAGGGTGAAATCGATACTATAATTACTCAAAAACAACTTGAACTGGATATAAGATGGCTTTATGCCGCTTCCGAAGAAGAGTTGAATAATTATACAAATGCACTCTCATATGGAGCATCGTTTGATTCACTTTTTCAATTACAATTTGAAGATTCAATTTTCCAGGATGATAGAAGTTTACAAACCAGCCGATTTAGTTTGGGAAAGAAAAATTCTGATCTTGCAGAAATCATTGATACGTTACCTATCGGAGAATTTTCAAATCCAGTTAAGGTGGACGATGGTTGGTACATATTAATAATAAATAATGTTTGGCAAAACATCATCACAACAGAAACGGAAATGATAAAACTAAGGCAAGAGGCAATTAACTACTTAACACAAAAAAAGATGGATGTTCTATCCCAAAATTACATTAATGATTTAATGATTAGTCAAAATCCAATTATTAAAAGACAGGTTTTCAATGTTTTAAGATCGTATATAGGTATGTATTCGCTAAATCAGGATTTGTATAAGGAATGGAAATTAAAAGAGAACCTAAATCAATCGCTTCAGGAATTAGGAGTAACAAAAGAGAATATTGGAAATTTGGAACTTGTTAAAATGGATGAAGGAATTGTGGAATTAAAAGAATTCCTTAACTGGTATTGGAACAGGGATCAATATATAAAATTGAATAAAGCAGATTTACAAAGTTATTCTATTTCGTTAGAAAACATTATCTGGCAAATGTTAAGGGATAAATTGTTAACTGAAATTGCAAATGAAAGAAATTACAATCAAAGTGATATCGTAAAATCACAATCTAAATGGTGGCGCGATAAAATTGTTTATAGTGCAGTTAAAAAAGAAATTATAGAATCAGTTTTACTGAAAGAAAATGAGATAAAACTTCAGGACAAAGATCTGAATAACTCCAAATCAATATCTGAGGCCAGGGACCAGGAAATTCTAATTAAACTTCAAAGTAAAATTGATGAGATGAAATCTAAATACGAAATAAGTATAAACGAAGAGTTACTTGATGAGATTGAAGTTTCTGAAGAGAATAATCCAAAGACCATAGATGTTTATACGGTGAAAAAAGGTGGGTTGATACCTCGCCCGGCATACCCCTCGATAGATTTTGAATGGGTTAATTGGGAGTAAGTTATATCAATAAATGTTAATGCTAAAATATAAAATATTTTTTCTTTCAATTCCATTGGTCTTATCATGGATATTTTTTTCATG
>JARRKK010000068.1:0-9201 GCA_037388105.1 Ignavibacteriaceae bacterium
GGAGGCAATCTCCATATTTGAAGAGGGGATCAAGCTATCGAAATTATGTGCAAGCACATTAAAAAAGGCTGAGTTAAAAATTACTGAGTTAACAAAAGAACTATCAAACATTTCCCCTTTGGAAGATGAAGATAAATATGAATGAAAAAATTTATGGGAGATTCTCTAAATGCTAGATTCAAATAAATACCCTGTCTTATCGAAAGTAGATTCACCCTCAGATCTGAAAGAAATGAAACTTGTAGAACTTAAACAACTTTGCAAGGATGTGCGTGAATATATGGTTGATACCATTTCAGAAATTGGCGGACATTTTGGCGGTGGACTAGGAACTGTAGAGTTAACCGTGGCAGCTCATAAGGTATTTAACACTCCCTATGACCTTCTTGTTTGGGATACAGGACATCAGGCATATCCGCATAAAATTTTAACCGGCAGGAAAGAAGCCCTGCAGAAGATAAGAAAGTTAAATGGTATAAGCGGATTTCTTAAACGTAGTGAAAGTGAATATGATACTTTTGGCGCAGGACATGCATCAACCTCTGTTTCGGCTGCATTGGGAATGGCAATTGCAAGAGATATTAAGAAAGAAAAAAGAAAAGTTATCTCGATGACTGGTGATGGTGCAATGACGGGAGGAATGGCCTATGAAGCTATGAATAATTCCGGGATAAACAAATCCGATCTGATTGTTGTATTAAACGATAACCGGATGTCTATTGCGCCAAATGTGTGGCAGTTATCAAACTATTTTACAGAGATGATCTCACATCCTGATTATAATAAATTTAAAGGACAAATATGGGATTTGACAGGGAAGCTCGACAACTTTGGAGACAGATTAAGAAAGATAGCTGCAAGACTCGAATCGGGAATTAAATCTGTTATAACACCAGGAATGTTGTTTGAGGCACTTGGCTTCAGATACTTTGGACCCATTAATGGACATAATCTTCACCAGGTAATAAAAATATTTAATCATGTAAAAGATCTTAAAGGACCTATACTTGTTCATACAATAACACAAAAGGGTAAAGGGTATGAGCCTGCAGAAGATCACTCACAACGTCTCCATGCTTCCACACCATTTGATAAGGTTACTGGAAAAGCAATTAAAAAATCAGGTGATCTACCTTCCTATACTAAAATATTTGGAAATGCTATTTCTGAGCTTGTTAGTCAAAACAAAAATATCGTGGGAATTACAGCTGCCATGCCGGATGGAACCGGTTTAGATATCTTGCAAAAAAATCATCCGAAAAATTATTTTGATGTTGGTATAGCTGAAGCACATGCAGTAACTTTTTCAGCTGGATTAGCAACGCAAGGTATAATTCCGGTTGTAGCTATTTACTCAACTTTTCTGCAACGAGGCTTTGATCAGATGGTTCATGATGTCAGCCTGCAAAATCTTCACGTAGTTTTTGTCTTAGATAGAGCAGGCTTAGTAGGTGCAGATGGTCCAACGCACCACGGCACATTTGATTTAACTTATTTACGATTAATGCCGGGAATGATAATCATGGCACCTAAGGATGAATCGGAACTGAGAGATATGCTGTATACTGCAGTTGAACATTGTGAAGGTCCTGTGGCGCTGCGCTATCCAAGAGGTTCTGCACTTGGAGTTTCGCTAAAAGCAGGATTTGATAAGATAGAGATTGGCAAAAGTGAAACATTGATTGAAGGTGGAGATGTAGCTCTTTTAGCTCTGGGAACTATGGTTGATTACTCACTTAAAGCCGTCGAATTATTGGAAGCCGAGCATATTTATCCTACCGTAGTGAATATGCGTTTTGCAAAACCACTGGATAATATTAGATTAGATGAAATTGCTAAAAACTATTCAAAAGTTGTAACGCTTGAAGAAAATACTCTTCAAGGTGGATTTGGAAGTGCTGTATTGGAATATTTTGCGGAGAAAAATTATAAGAATGATATTTTAAGAATCGGATTACCTGATAAATTTATTGATCATGGGACTCAGCAGCAACTGCACAATTTACTTGGAATCGATCCTGAAGGAATATCAAAGAAAGTTAAAGTTTTCTGTCAAAGAAAAGATGTGAGGCAGGGAGTTGCAGTTTAATGGATATGGTGAGGGTCGCGATTATCGGATTAGGAGGAGTTGCACAACTTATTCATTTACCAAATATTTCAAAAATTAAATCTGTTCAATTGCAATCTGTTGCAGAAGTCAAAGCAAGCAGGCGTATTGCAATTTCTGAAAAATTTAACATTCCAGAAAACTACAAAGACCACCGCCAACTTCTGGATAAAAGTGATGTCGACGCTGTAATAATAACTACTCCAACTGCATTACATAAAGACATTGCCATTGACTGCTTGAATGCAAAGAAGGATGTTTTGGTGGAAAAACCAATTGCACGGAACTATAAAGAAGCTGCTGCAATGGTTCAGGCTGCAAAGAAAAATAAAAAACACTTAATGGTTGGAATGAATATGCGATTTAGACCGGATACATTATTGCTCAAAACTCTCATTCAATCAGGGGAAATTGGAGATCCCTTCTATGTTAAAGCAATTTGGATTCGAAGACAGAGCAGTAGAGAAAAATGGTTTACTAAAAGAGAAGAAGCTGGCGGCGGAGTAATACTCGACCTTGGGATCTCATTACTTGACTTGTCTTTGTCGCTATTGGATCATCCGGTTGTTGAATCAGTACAAACTCAAAATTATTACCATACTACAAAAACTATCGAAGATACTTCAGTGAGTTTTATACGCTGTTCAGATTCTAAGTTAATTCACATTGAAACAAGCTGGGCGTTACCAGTGGATAAAGATGAATTCAAATTGTCTGTGTATGGATTAAAAGGAAGTGTCACTTCTACACCTCTGCATTTATACAAAAAAGTTGAAAATAAGTTTGTTGATCTGAAACCAAATTTATCCGATAATCCATCGCAAATTTTCAATAAATCTTACCTCAATGAACTTAAAAGTTTTATCGGTGCAGTAAGAGGATTAAATCCTTTATTTTCAACCGGTGAAAGAGCTGTAGAAAGATTGAAGATAATTGAAGGAATGTATAAATCTGCAAAAAAGAATCACGAAATAAAATTTTCTTAATATCATGACAAAAATACTTTTAGTTGATGATGAACCGGATATAGTTGAATTTCTTAAGTATAATCTTGAACTAAATAATTATGAAGTAATTGTTGGTTATAACGGTTTAGAAGCACTTGATAAACTTACCAATAAACCTGATTTAATAATATTAGATATTATGATGCCACATCTTGACGGCTTTGAGGTTTACACAAAGATTAGGGAAAAAGAAGATTTTAAAAACACACCAATTTTATTTTTAACGGCAAAATCCGGGGAAACTCATGAGATAAAAGGTCTTGAGCTTGGAGCGAGTGATTATATTCAAAAACCGATTTCACCAAAAAAATTATTAGCACGTGTAAAGTTAAACTTACGTAAGAGTGGAAAAGAAAAAGTCGATGAAGATTCTACGCAATTGTCTATTGGACCATTAGTAATAGATAGAGAAAGATATACGGTACATATCGATAATAGTGAAACCGTCTTTCCCAGAAAAGAATTTACTCTTCTATATTTTCTTGCAAGTAATCCGGGCAAAGTGTTCAGCAGAGAAATATTACTTAGAGAGGTTTGGGGAGATGGCGTGTTCGTTGTTGATAGAACCGTTGATGTGCATGTGAGAAAGATTAGAGAAAAATTAGGCAAACACTTTAATTTAATCGAAACAATAAAAGGAGTAGGATATAAATTTAAAAGTGTTGAATGAAATCAGAACCTACCTTAAGTCATCTCGTGCATATTTAATAGCAGGTTTTCTTTTCACAATTGTAGTTATAGTAACTGCTATTATTATAACAAAGGATACAACAACCGCCATAATATTTTCAGCAATACTTTTCATAATAGTTACACTTTTTCTGTTTATGATTGGTAGAAAAAGAAATCAGGAACTTGATCAGATAAAAACAATTGTTAATAATATTAGGACCAGAGTCTATAAATCAGTTGATGAAATAGTATTGAGTGAAGATCTTATAACTCTGGAAACTGCAATTAAAGAAATGTACGAAAAGAGTAAGAATGATATAGAATATCTTGAACGGCTCCAAATAATGAGATCGCAATTTATTGCAAATGTTTCCCACGAATTAAGGACACCTATATTTACAATCCAGGGATATATTGAAACATTATTGGAAGGTGCTATAAATGATCCGAAAGTGAATTATCAGTTTCTTATGAAAGCTAATCAGCATACTATTAATCTAAGTAATCTGATAAACGACTTAATTGATATTTCAATGATAGAATCGGGTGAAATGAGGATGAGTTTCAGATATTTTGGAGTGAACGATTATTTGACTACAATTATTGAAGAAATTAAGCCTCTAGCAGAAGAGAGGGGATTGGAGTTGGTCTATAATCCCGTTCGAGATGGTCTGGAAATTTTTGCGGATAAAAACAGATTGAAGCACGCTTTTGTTAATATTATTCACAACTCTATAAAATATACTGAGCATGGTAAAGTAGAGGTGCTGGTTGAAGAAGCACACAAATCGGTGATATTTACAGTCAGAGATACTGGTATTGGAATTCCAGAAGCATCAATAAATCGAATATTTGAAAGGTTTTATAGGGTTGATAAAGCACGTTCACGCTCTGTTGGAGGAACAGGACTTGGACTAGCAATTGTTAAGCACATTTTAGAGGCACATAATTCTGAAATTGAAGTTAAAAGTGTTCTAAATAAGGGAAGTGAGTTTCGTTTTAAACTAAGTAAATAGTTTATACAATATTCACTATCTTGTGAGATTGACATAATTCGTTCAAATCACTAACTTTACAAGCTAAATTTTAATTATTTGAGGTAAGAATGTTTGCGGTTGTAAATATTGCAGGACAGCAGTTTAAAGTGTTTGAAAATACTGCTTATTACGTTCCCAGATTATCAGAGGAACTTGATTCAGTAGTAACATTTGATGATGTCCTGCTTCTGGGTGATGATAAAAAAGTTAAAGTGGGGCATCCGATTGTTAAAGATGCAAAAGTGACAGCAAAGGTCCTGGAACATTTAAAAGATAAAAAAGTAATCGTCTTCAAAAAGAAAAGAAGAAAAGGTTACAGAAAATTTAATGGACACAAACAGCAGCTAACAAAAATTGAAGTTACAAAGATTGGATAAAGGAGATTAAGGAATGGCACATAAAAAAGGACAGGGTTCTTCAAGAAATGGACGTGACAGTAACCCACAATTTCTTGGGGTTAAAAAATATGGTGGTGAAAAAGTTCTTGCCGGAAATATTTTAGTTAGACAACGAGGTACAAAATTTCATCCCGGGATAAATGTAAAAAAGGGCAGTGATGATACATTATTTGCTGTTGCTGATGGATTTGTGAAATTTGTTACAAAAAGAGGCAATAGAAAATACATTAATGTCGAAACAGCCTCTATTTGATTAAATTTAGAATCCTAGTCGTTCCATATCTGCGATAAGAGTTTTTACAGAATTAATAGAATTATCGAAAGCATTCTGTTCTTCTTCATCTAATTCAAATTCAATAACCTTCTCAATGCCTGTAGATCCAATGATTGCAGGAACGCCAACATAATACCCATCCACACCATATTCACCTTGAAGATAAGCACAGACCGGCATTAGTCTTTTTTCATCATATATTATTGCTTCAGCCATTGCAATTGCGGCGGATGCAGGTGAATAAAATGCGGATCCGGTTTTTAGAAGCTTTACCACTTCACCACCTGCCATTTTAGTTCTTTGCACCATCCCATCCATCACTTCTTTTGCTTTTGCTTTGTCTCCGTATTTTCTTTCAAGTAATTCCATAACCGGAATTCCATTTGCATTTGCATAACGAACAATTGGAACCATTGTATCGCCGTGACCACCCAATACCATTGCATTTACATCCTTTACAGATATACCAAGTTCCCATGCAATAAATGTTGAGAATCTTGACGAGTCTAATACTCCGGCTTGTCCAAAAACTCTATTCTGCGGAAATCCGGAAATCTTTTTGAATAGAGTAACCATTGCATCCAAAGGATTGGAAATGATTATTACTATTGCGTCCGGCGCATTTTGCTGGACTCCTTGAGCAACAGATTTCATTATCTTCGCATTTGTTACCAAAAGATCATCCCGGCTCATTCCGGGTTTCCTCGGTAAGCCGGCAGTAATAATAACTAAATTTGACCCTGCCAAATCTTTATAGTTATTTGTTCCTTCTACTTTTACATCAAATCCATCAATTCGCGATGCTTCCCCAATATCCAATGTTTTTCCCTGAGGGAGGTCCTCAACAATATCGAACATTAAAACATCACCAAGCTGCCTGAGCGCAACTAATTGTGCTAATACACCACCTATTTGACCACCACCAATCAAAGCTATCTTATTTCTAATCATTGAATTCTCCATTAAAGAAATTAATAAAAGAGTAATAAAAAATAAGAAAATTTTTTCTGATGTGGTAAACGCAACAGATTTAAATGTTCGTTTGGGAGATACGAATTTATAAGTTTAGAGTAAGGACGGTTTCAGTTCCCGAATCAGTGCGGTTAAATTCAAGGTTATCCATATAAACTTTCATCAAATAGACACCACGTCCTGAATCTTTCAGAAGATTTTCTGGTTTTGTTGGATCCGGAATAGATTTCGGATCAAATCCCTTTCCTTCATCTTTTACCCGGACAACAAGTTTCGAATCCTCGACTACAGCATCGACTGTAACTGTTTTTGATTGATCACATTTGTTTGCATGTATGATAGCATTTGTAGTTGCTTCTGTTACAGCCAGTAATACATTAGGGAGTTTGCTATCGTCAAGTTTAATATCCTTACAAAAATAATTTACAAATTCTTCAACTGTAATTAGATTATTAGGATCGCTGGCTATTTCGAGATGATATTTTTCTTCGGTCAAGTTGTTCCTAGATTGTTGCGCTTAAAATAATAAAATTTTTGAAGTATTCAATTTAAAAATTCCAATTTAAAGTCATTAGAAAATTTGCTCGTTCCTGCTCAAAGAGATTATTTATAGTTATGAACTCATACCAGCCGTCAATTTTCAGGTAAAGAGAACTATAAACGTTAAATATTATATTCATCAAAGGTCCGATACTTAAATAATCATTATCGGGTAATTTTGTTAATCCCTCATAATTATACGTATCAAGAGAGAAATATCGCAATCCTAACCCAAACTGCGATCTATTATAAACTAACACTATTTTAGGATCGGTATAAATTTCACTGATAAATCTTGTTGGACGGACAGTAAACTCTCCCCAATTCAGATCGGCGTTTTCAGACAATTTGATATAACCTGTGATTACAAATGCAAACATTTTGCTTATTGCAATTCTTGAAGAATCTGTCGCGGTAAACTGCCTGAATGAAAAACTTCTTACGCTTGAACTAAGATCCTCAAAATCATATACAGTGTAGTTTGCCGAAATTTCAAACGTATTTAGAGAAGAAACATTGCTACCACTGTAATAACCTCCGGCAGTAAATCGTAGTACTCTGTTAACATTATTATTAGAACTTCTGCTTGCAAAGAGATATACAACAGGATTTATAGTTGCTTCAACGTTTATAAAAGCCTGAAAAAATGGTGAAAGATACTTTGAATAACGGAGGCGGAGGATTGTGAGTAGTTCATCTCTGTCATCATCATTTTCGGGACTGGGGGTATCGTAACGGAGTTTATTGTGATACAGACTAAATATAATCCTCTCGGTATTTGATAATTTATAAGTACCTGCAATTGAAAGTGATGCCCTCGCTGAATTATTATTCTTTCTGGCTTCCAGTTCCGATCTCTCTAAATAAAATATTTCATCTCCTCCGGGAAATGGAATAGTAAGATGTTTCTCATCCCTTTCCGCAATATTGATATTAAAAGTTACATCAAGTAAACTGGATTTGTAAAACAATGTGGATTCCAGTGATAGAATTAGTTCCTCAATTTTAGTGTTAAATACAGCCGGCGATTGGAGTTCGGTAGACTGATAACGTTTGTCACGATTAATAGTACGCCAGTTAACACCGCCTAATAATTCGAGGTCAAGATCACCAATGAAATTATTGTATTGAACTCTATCCTCAGCTAATAAAATGGATTCTGTTCTGCTTTCAATATTATTCACTATGTCAAATTCTGCTTTTGTAACTGAATCAGCAGGGAAATAAAAATCTTTTCTTGTACTTGAATATCTGCTATTAATCATATTGGTGACCGAGGGATTGAATGGATTAGTTATTGATACGTTTAAGTATCTTAAAAGATTTTTACGCGGTGAAATATCTTCATTTTGGAAATTAAAATCAGAATTGATAGTAAAACCCGGAAATGAAAGATTTTCAGTTGATCCTTCAAACCCATAAACCGGTCCGGTATCTGTTTCACCTAACTGCTTATTTGTGGTATAACCACCAAAAGGAGTTAATAAAATATTCCCTTTGAAATTTAATTCACTGAAAAGTGTAAAATAATTTATGTTGGATTCATTCAGCAGGATATTTCTATCATCAGACAAAATGCTGCTGTTTACAGACAGACCAATATTTGAGATATTGTTTAGTCTGTATTTTGTGTTAAAATTAAAATATTGTTCATCCCTTATACTTTTTGTAGTCGATTGAAAATAAGTGGATCTAAAATTTTCGTTGAGCTCCATAGAAAGATCAGAGTATTCTCCATATAGATTAAATCCGGTATTAAGATAATATGTATTAAGAATTTTATTAAAATTTGAAAAGAGGATATTGCCCTGGTTGTTTTGGTTAAGAGTTTTGAGCGTATCAATGTTTGATTGCGGCAAACCGATTGACACCCAGGCTAAAATGATTGAAGTAGTTGGCAGGTACTTCTTCACCTAACTACTATGACACTTATTGTGATTATTGAGTCGTTTTAAATCCATTTTCAGAATCAAATTAAAAAGAAAAGATAACTGAAAAAAGGAATAATTTTTGATTCTCAGATTGAAAGATGCACATTTTTTAGTTGATAAATGAGCGGATATCAAATCTATCTAAATAAAATTGCTTTTAGATATTTTTATATGAATCATTCTTTGCACTAATGGTGTTATAAGAACTGAATTAACCTAATATGAAGAAACAGGTTCGGAAAAAGGAAACATCTCTTCAAGAA
>JARRKK010000069.1:0-10860 GCA_037388105.1 Ignavibacteriaceae bacterium
GTCGGCGAAACCTCATACTGAACCGAGTGAATAATAAGACATCCGTTTGTAAGAAATGCCAGGAATAATGCAAATAATAATGTCTTAAATTTTTTCATTCTATAAAATATTTCTTATTAATTCATGATTTTCTATCCGGTAAACAAATATAAAAATGTGAAGAGTTATTACCTAAAGTGAGTAGATTACAGATTCTTTTAATGTGGTTTTATATCTTAGCATGCTTAAAACAAAAATTAAATTATGATAGATCGTAGGATAAAATTTTTACGCAATGCAACTATAATATTAATTCTGGTTGTATTTGGCGGAACATTCGGCTATATGTTTGTTGAAGGATGGAATTTTTCTGATTCCCTTTACATGACAATTATTACTGTTACAACAACCGGTTATGAAGAAGTTCATCCCTTAACAGAAAAGGGTCAAATTTTTACAGTCGTACTTGTAATCCTAAGTTTTGCAACTGTTATTTACATTGGCGGTACTGGTATTCAAATTTTAATTGAGAGTAAAATTTTCAGGAGGCGGAGAATGCAGAAGAAGATTGACAATTTGAGTAATCACTATATAGTATGTGGTTTTGGGAGGATGGGCTCCCATATATGCAATGAATTAAAACAAGCCAAAGTCCCTTTCCTGGTAATCGACGATAATCCTGAAAAAACTGCGAGGTTGGAAGAAACCGGTTACTTATACGATAATGGGGATGCAACAAGTGATAGTACACTACGGAGAGTTGGTGTTAATAATGCTAAAGGATTAGTAGCTGTTTTATCGTCTGATGCTGAAAATGTTTTTACAACATTATCGGCAAAATCTCTAAATCCGGATATTTTTGTAGTGGCCAGAGCTATTGAATATGACACTGAATCTAAATTGATTAAAGCCGGTGCCGATCGGGTTGTTAAACCGTATGAACTTGGTGGTGTGAGAATGGCAGAAATTCTATTACGTCCGGGAGTGCTGGATTTTATCGATGTGGTTGCAGGAAATAAGAAGGTAGATCTTCGGATCGAGGAGATAACTGTTAGGAAAGGCTCTGCAATGAATAAAAAAACACTCGCAGAGCTGCCTTTAAGAACTGAGCTGAATATAATTATCGTTGCTATTCAAAATGAAGAAAAGGGTATATTCGTATACAATCCAAAATCCGATACGGTTGTAGATGAAGGTAATAAACTAATAGCAATCGGCGAGAGAGCTAATCTTACAAAATTAAGCACGTTATAAAATCATTGATTCAATATTAAAGTCAAACATCTTCTGCATATTTTTTATCATACACCCACACAAGTTAAGAGATCAGTTCATTTTCTATAATAAACTTGTATACAGTTAAAATGCTGGCTAAGGAGTCTTATTTCGGATTAAAATTATTTACTTCAACAAAGTTTTCTCCCCCAAATTGTGTGATTTATTTTCAGGATTTTAGACAGTATATTTTTAACTTACTTGCTAAGATTTTAATCCAAAATCGATAATTAATTATGCCGTTGCTGAAGTAGTACAAGTAATAGTCAGTGTATTTAATATGTTGAGTAAGGTGTTGCAGGACTAGTTAACGAGGAAAAAACACCAGGATATTACGAGTTATATTTTGGGGGTGAAAATGTACCCACCGGTATCTATATTTATCAATTAGAGACGGGTAATTTCATCTCCTCAAAAAAATGATCTTGCTCAAATGACCCCGTACTTGTTAAGGTAATTCTCTGCTGCACATAAAGAGCTGGTATTTGCCACCCGTAATATTGGCCAATTATTCCAATATTAGGACAAGATAATAATGACGGTAAATCCAAATGTGATTGTGATGAATGCCACCAGTTTGATTTTTGGATTGGTGAGTGGAAAGTACAATGGGATAATTCCGATGGTACCCCGGGTGAAGGAAAGAATATTGTTAACTCAATATTAAACGGTTGCGTGATTGAAGAAAATTTTAACGGTAATCCCGGAGTAGATTTTAAGGGAAAAAGTTTTTCAGTTTATAATAATACTCAAAAAATCTGGCAGCAAACCTGGGTAGATGACCAGGGCAGTTACATGGTTTTTACGGGTGGAATGGAAGATGATCAAATGATCCTTTCAAGAAAGATTACTCGCAATAAAAAGGAACTTATTCAGAGAATGGTATTTTATAATATCTCAAAAGATGAATTTGACTGGAACTGGGAATCATCAAAAGATGATAGTAAAACCTGGCAACTTAATTGGAAGTTGCATTATACCAGGTTGTAACCCTGGTAGTTAAAATTCTTAACTGAATGATCCGGAATAACGTAAATTTAAGATAAACGATTTTCCGACAGAAATCCTTTACAGAAGGCGCTCCTTTACAGAGGAAAATCATATTTATTAAATTCATCTACCATAGCTTCTCCCTCTGCTATTTCAAAACATATTTGAAATCCCTCCCTAATTGGCTAAATTTGCAATCAATTTTAAATTTAATGAAAGTCTATGAGATACCCACACTCCGAGATAGAATCAAAATGGCAGTCATATTGGGAAGAAAAAGGGATTCACAAAACTGATTTTAAGAAGATCGAAAACAAACTCTATTCCTTAGTCATGTTCATCTACCCATCGGGTGCAAAACTGCATGTTGGCCATTGGTATAACTATGCACCCGCAGATTCCTGGACACGATATAAAAAATTAAAAGGCTATAACACTTTTGAACCAATGGGTTACGATGCTTTTGGTCTTCCCGCGGAAAATTATGCGATTGAAACAGGAATACACCCACAAGACAGTACATTAAAAAATATTAGTGATATCAGAAAACAGTTAAAGAAGATGGGGTGCATGTATGACTGGGATGCTGAACTGATGACTTGTGACCCGGATTATTATAAATGGAACCAGTGGCTTTTTATTGAGCTATTTAAAAAAGGTTTAGCCTACAGAAAGCAAGCACCTGTAAATTGGTGTCCGAAAGATCAAACTGTGTTAGCAAATGAGCAAGTACAAGCTGATGGAACCTGTGAAAGATGCGGTACACCTGTCATCCAAAAAAATCTTTTCCAGTGGTTTTTTAAAATAACTAACTATGCAGAAGAATTGCTGGAAGGATTAAATAAAATAAAATGGCCGGAAAAAACAAAGTTGATGCAGCGAAATTGGATTGGCAAAAGTGAAGGTGCTCAAGTAACTTTTAAAGTAAACCACAGCGATGAGATTATAAAAGTATTTACTACAAGACCAGACACTTTGTTTGGAGCAACTTATGTGGTGCTGGCACCAGAACACCCATTAGTGGATTCTTTAACAACCGACGAATACAAGAAATCAATATAAGATTACCGTGAATCAATTAAAACACTAACAGACATTGAAAGGTCGTCAACTGTAAGAGAAAAAACAGGTACTCCAATCGGTTCATTTGCTATAAACCCTGTGAACAATGAAAAAATTCCAATTTGGATTGCTGACTACGTTTTACTTACATACGGTACCGGAGCAATCATGGCGGTTCCCGGACAAGACGAACGTGACTGGGAATTTGCAAAGAAGTTTAACCTTCCAATTATCAGAACTGTGCAGCCACCTGATAACTTTGAGGGAGAGGCATATTTAGGTGATGGACCTGCCATTAATAGTGATTTTCTGGATGGACTAAATGTAGTGAGTGCGAAGCAAAAAATTATTCAGTGGCTTGAAGAAAAAGGATTAGGTACCCGAAAAATTAACTACAGATTAAGAGACTGGCTGATCTCCCGTCAGAGATATTGGGGAACACCTATTCCTATTATTCATTGCAAAAAGTGTGGTGAAGTAGCGGTAGATGAGAATGAGCTACCTGTAAAACTTCCGTATGATGTGAACTTCAAACCCGGAGGTGAATCACCATTGGCTGAAAATAAAGAATTTATTAATGTTAGTTGTCCAAATTGTGGAGGCGATGCAAGACGTGATGCAGATACAATGGATACATTTATGGATTCATCCTGGTATTATCTACGTTATTTAGATCCCAACATTCAAACAAAAATGTTTGATGAAGAACTATCTGAGAGTTGGGTTCCGGTTGATATGTATGTTGGCGGAGCAGAGCATGCAACTATGCACTTACTTTATGCAAGATTTATACATAAGTTTCTCAGAGATATCAATTTAGTTAATAGCGATGAACCATTCCAAACGTTGATCCATCAGGGAACAATAACTAATCAAGGTTCAAAAATGTCAAAATCCAAAAATAATGTGGTTAATCCTGAAGACTTTACAAGTGTTTACGGATCGGATGTTTTCAGATTATACCTGATGTTTATGGGACCTTTTGAAATGGGTGGTGACTGGAGTGATAAAGGTATACTAGGCACTGAAAGATTCGTGAACAAAGTGTATGCCCTTTTCAAAAATCATGAAAATATTTTAAAGAACGTTTTACCAAAAAATAAATATGATCTGCCAGGCTTATCTGAAATTGAACAGTTTGTATATAAAAAAATAAATCAAGCTTTATATAAAGTCGATGAAGAGATAGAAAATTTCCATTTTAATACTGCAATTGCTGCGTTTATGGAATTGTTAAACAGCATAAAAAATCTTGATGACTGTACAAAAGAAATACAAGCATATGTATTAAAAAGATTAGCAGTTACCTTAGCACCGCTTGCACCACATCTGGCAGAAGAATGTTGGCAGATATTGGGGAATTCCATTTCCATCTTCGAATCACCATTATGGTTTGAAGTTGATACAAGAGGATTAGTTGAAGATGCAGTGAACATTGCTGTCCAAATAAATGGAAAACTACGTTCTACAATACAAATGCCTTTAGATAGTGAGCAAAAAACTGTAAAGGAAAAGGTGTTCAACGATGAAAAAGTACTTAAACACACTGAAGGGAAAAGCATTATCAAAGAGATTTATGTAAAAAATAAAATTTATAATATTGTTGCTCAGTAAGAATGGTACACTGATTTTTATGATTTGTTAAGTTTAATTATGATTAAAAAAGTAAACAACTATCTTCATTCGGAAATCACTGAGCAGAATCTTAAGGCATATTTTATAGTTTATAATAAACTTTGATATGGTTTTCTTGAAAAAGTATACGAAAATGCCATGATGATTGAATTAAATAGACTTGGCTTGACATGTGAAAAACAAAAATCTTTGAATGATTCATATGATGGTTTTATTATCGGTGAATATTATGCTGATATAATTGTAAATAAAAATGTAATAATTGAATTATAAGCAGCAGAAAATCTTTGTTCTGAACACGAATGTCAGCTTGTATATTATATAAAAGCATCAGCGATAGAAGTAGGAATGTTACTCAATTTCGGAAAGAAACCTGAAATTAAAAGAAGAGTTCTAACTGCTGAATACAAAAATCTTAATATATCATAATCATCATAACGATCGGTGTACCATTACAATTCAATATTAACAAAGAAAGATAATTAATGTTAGATATAAAATATATTCGTGAAAATCCCGACCAGGTTAAACGAGGAATTGCAAATAAATATGAGACTGATAGAATAGATGAACTACTAAACCTGGATGCTAAAAGAAGAGAACTCATTACCAACGTAGAAGAGTTAAAAGCTAAACGAAATAAGGTCTCCTCTCAAATTCCAAAAATGAAAAAAGCCGGTGAGGATATAACTGCTATACTTAATGAAATGAAAAAGGTTTCTGATCAAACTGCAGAGCTTGATTCTGCTCTTCGTGAAACCGAAGAACAGCTAAATGATATATTGATGTTTATACCAAATATTCCTCACGAGTCAGTGCCTTTAGGAAGATTAGCCGATGACAATGTATTTGTCCGTGAGTGGTTACCAGAAGGATTTTCCTTAGAGACAGAGAATAAGTTCTTGGATCATATTGAACTTGGAAAGAAGTTAAATATACTCGATTTTGAACGGGGCGCAAAAATTTCGGGTTCCGGATTCCCGGTTTATATAGGTAAAGGAGCGACCCTTGAGAGAGCATTAATAAATTTTATGCTTGATCTTCATTTAAACAAACATAATTATACTGAAGTCTTTCCACCGTTTCTTGTTAACACCAGTTCAATGATCGGAACAGGACAGCTTCCAAAGATGGCAGATGATATGTATCATGTAGGAAAAGATGAACTTTATTTAATCCCGACTGCGGAAGTACCTGTAACAAATCTTCATCGCGATGAAATATTAAATGAAACTGATCTTCCTATCAATTATGTTGGCTACTCAGCTTGTTTCCGAAGGGAAGCAGGTTCATACGGAAAAGAATCTAAGGGATTTTTACGCGTCCATCAATTTAATAAGGTTGAGATGGTTAAAATTGTTGAACCAGAAAAATCCTACGATGAATTAGAAAATATTGTTAATGATGCTGAAGACGTTCTGCAAGCACTAAAGATTCCTTACAAAATAATATTACTTTGCACTGGTGATCTAAGCTTCTCAGCAGCAAAATGTTATGATATTGAAACATGGTCTCCTGCCGAGAAGAAATGGCTCGAAGCATCCTCCTGCAGTAACTTTGGTGACTTTCAGGCAAGACGAGCAAATATTAGGTTCAGAAGACAATCTTCAAAAAAGCCGGAGTTTGTTCATACATTAAACGGTTCCGGATTAGCAACCAGCAGACTAATGGTTTCATTGTTAGAAAATTACCAAAATATGGCGGGCAACATTGAAGTTCCGGAAGTATTACAGAAGTACACCGGGTTCAGCATAATCGATTAGAATCCCCTTTCCTGCATCTATACTTGATCTTTATCACATTCTACTTTGATAAGATTGATAAGAGAACAAGATTATGATTAAGTTTAATAATATAACTTTATATGAGAAATCTTTATACTTTAAGAAAATACTTTGCCCGTTATAAGAAGAAACTATTTTGGGGTTTTCTTTTTATTCTTCTTTCCAATGCAGGAACTGTTTACGTTCCCCTTCTCTTAAAAGATGCAATTAATGAAATGCATTCCGGTGTAAATACTGATCTGTTGTTGAAGTATGCCGTAATGATTGCAGGCGCTTCATTATTTGCCGGTTTTTTTAGATTCTTAATACGCGAAACAATTATTGTTGTATCACGTGAAATTGAATATGATTTAAGGCAAGATTTTTGGTCTCACCTTCAGAAGCTACCGATGAGGTACTTTCAAAATAATTCTACTGGAAACATTATGGCGCATGCCACAAATGATGTGAGTGCAGTAAGAATGTTTTTGGGTCCTGCAGTGATGTACTCTACCGATACAATAACAAGACTTTTAATTGTATTAACAATTATGATAATTCTCAATGCTGAGCTAACAGTTTTTTCTCTTTTGCCTCTTCCAATCCTCTCTTATGTTGTTTATGTACTAGGGAAGAGGATTCACCAAAGATTTACTCTGATACAGGAAAAATTTTCTGAGTTAACAACATTTGTTCAGGAAAACTTTTCCGGTATTAGAGTTATAAAATCATATGTGAGAGAAGAAAGCGAAAAAGAAAAATATGCTGAAAACAGCAAGGATTATTTAAATAAGAGCATGAGTCTTGTACGTGTCCAGGCAATGATAATGCCACTGCTATTTCTCATTACCGGATTATCTATAATAATAGTTATTTGGTGGGGCGGTATAAAAGTTATTAATGGCGAAATGAATATAGGTGAGATAACCGCTTTTATAGTTTACCTGGGCATACTGATATGGCCTATGATCGCTTTAGGTTGGGTAATAAATCTTGTTCAGCAGTCTGAAGCAAGCATGAAAAGATTAAATAAAATCTTTGATCAAAAGTATGAAATAGAAGATTCGCACATAACTAATCATTCAATTAAAAAGATAAACGGTGAGATTGAATTTAGAAATGTTTCGTTCAGATATAATGATTCTCATCCCGAGGTGGTAAAAAATATAAACCTGACTATTCCTCAAGGCTCAACCCTTGCAATTATGGGTTACACGGGAACCGGTAAATCATCATTTATTAATCTGATACCGCGATTATATGATTGTACAGAGGGTAATGTGATGATTGACGGAAATGATGTAAAAACTATTCCTTTAAATGTATTAAGAACGCAAATTGGGATGGTTCAGCAGGAACCATTCCTATTTTCTGATTCGATTAAGAATAATATAGGTTATGGATTAAGAGAGATTGATAACAACATAGTTGAGGAGGTTGCAAGAATAGCAAATTTTGATATCGATGTGGAATCTTTTCCACAGAAGTATGAAACAATAATTGGTGAACGAGGCATAACTTTTTCGGGTGGACAGAAACAGAGGTGTTCCCTTGCACGTGCACTTGCTATCGATCCAAAGATCTTAATACTCGATGATTCATTTTCTGCGGTTGATACACACACAGAAGAAGCAATACTCAGCAATCTAAAAATATATATGCGAGGGAGAACAAGTATAATCATAAGTCACAGAATATCCACCGTAAAAGATGCTGATAATATCATCGTACTTTCTGATGGAAGAATTGCTGAAGAAGGTAAACATGAAGGGTTGATTGCACTTGGTGGAATTTATGCTGATCTCCATTACAAACAATTGCTGGAAGAAGAACTGGAAGAATTGAATTAATTATGAGTAGCAACGATTATAGAAGTGAAGAAGAAATTTTAGGTAAAGCATACGACGCTAAATTAATGAAGCGGTTGCTCGGTTATATAAAGCCGTACAAAATGTATGTTATCTTTGCAATTTTGCTCAATATTATTGTTGCTGCTTTGGGCCCGGTAAGACCATACCTCACAAAAATTGCCGTTGATGATTATATTTTTAATTCCGACTACACCGGTTTACTATATATAGCCCTGGCTCTCTTTGGTTCTTTGCTGCTGCAGGCAGTAATACAATACTTCTTAACATACTACACACAATATCTCGGGCAGAGAACACTTTACGATTTACGAACTCAGATATTTAATCATACGCAGCGTCTTGCACTAAAATTTTTTGACAGAACACCTATTGGCAGAATAGTTACCCGCGCAACAAATGATGTTGAAGCATTGGGAGAACTATTCTCATCTGGAATAGTTATGGTATTCAGCGATGTATTTATCATACTGTGGATACTTGGTTTTATGTTTTTTATGGATGTGCAGTTATCACTTGTGTCACTCTCTGTCTTGCCAGCCTTAATATATGGTACATTTTTATTCAGGAAAAAAGTTCGTGAGAGATACAGAGATGTAAGACTACACCTTGCAAGATTAAATTCTTATATGCAGGAACACGTAACCGGAATGAGTGCAGTGCAGATATTTAATAAAGAAAAAGATGAACTCAAAAGGTTTTCGGATATAAACAATGATTACAGGGTAGCAAATATAAAATCGATATTTTACTATGCTGTTTTTTATCCAAGTGTAGAATTTCTAAGTGCAATCGCGGTAGGATTAATCATTTGGTACGGCGGTGGAGAAGTCATCCAGGGATCACTAACGATTGGTGTATTGTTTGCATTTATTCAATATACAGAAATGTTTTTCAGACCTATTAGAGATTTATCAGAAAAGTACAATATAATGCAAACGGCAATGGCATCATCTGAGAGGATATTTAAATTGCTGGATAATAATACTTTCATAAATAATCCCGAATCGCCTGTAAATTTTAATGGCGTAAGTGGTAAGATTGAATTTAAAAACGTCTGGTTTGCTTATAACGATAACGACTATGTATTAAAAGATATTTCTTTCTCTGTTAACCCCGGCGAAACAATCGCAATTGTCGGGCATACCGGTGCAGGCAAAACAAGTATCATAAATATTTTAACCAGATTTTATGACATTAATAAAGGAGAGATACTTGTTGATGGCATAAATATAGAGTCACTGGATAAAAAAGAGTTAAGGCAGCATATTTCCAGTGTGCTTCAGGATGTTTTTCTGTTTTCAGGCGATATTAAATCTAATATAAATCTTGCCAAAGAAGATATCACGCTTGATAAGGTAGCTGAGGCAGCTAGTATTGTAGGAGCAAATGAATTTATAGAATCACTGCCGGACAAATACAATGAAGAGGTTAAAGAAAGAGGTGCGACTTTAAGCGTAGGTCAGAAACAATTAATATCGTTTGCACGTGCACTGGCTTATGATCCTAAAATTCTGATTCTCGATGAAGCAACTTCAAGTGTAGACACTGAAACAGAACAACTTATACAAAAAGCAATAAAAAAATTATTGGTTGGAAGGACAGCTATTGTGATTGCACATAGATTATCAACAGTTCAAAATTCTGATAAAATAATTGTGCTGCATAAAGGAGAGATTCGTGAAACCGGAAATCACCAGGACCTACTTGCAAAACGTGGAATTTATTATAAATTATATCAGTTGCAATATAAAGATCAGGAATTAGCTGCATCTAAATAATTAATTATGGAAAAATAGAAATGCCTCAGATAAAATTTCTAACTTTAGCTCGTCACATTGTAGAGGAAGAAAGAAAATATCCTGGCGCAACGGGCGAACTTTCAAGTCTCCTTCACGACCTTTCATTAGCTGCAAAAGTTATCTCATTAGAAGTTAACAAAGCTGGCTTGGTGGATATAATTGGTTTTACCGGTGACAACAATATTCACGGTGAACAAGTTAAAAAGCTGGATATTTTTGCGCATGATATGATGGTAAGAGCAATGGACCATGGCGGTCATCTCTGTGTAATGGCATCTGAAGAAGAAGAAGATGTAATTCATATCCCTTCCCAGTTCAATATTGGTAAATATGTACTGCTTTTCGATCCTCTTGACGGTTCATCAAATATAGATGCTAATGTAAGTATTGGAACAATATTTTCAATTTATAGACGAGTATCACCTGACAACGGAGCCGGGACAATGGAAGACTGTTTACAGAAGGGACGTAAGCAAGTTGCAGCGG
>JARRKK010000070.1:0-10329 GCA_037388105.1 Ignavibacteriaceae bacterium
AGAGAAGAAATCCTTGAAGATCTACAAAGCTTGAAAGAACAAATGCTTGATCCTACAACTGGCGAATATATAAATGAAAATTCTCCGTATTCCCTTCACATGGCCGAACAGGGTACAGATGCAATGGAACGGGAAAAAACATTTCTTTATGCACAAAGAGAAAATAAATTTTTAGGTTATCTGGATGATGCATTAAAACGGATTGAAACCGGCATTTATGGTATATGTATTGAATGTATTGATGTTCGGCATAATCTTTGTGAAACTTGTCCTTTAATACCGAAAGCACGCCTGGAAGCAGTACCGCATACACAGCATTGCTTGCCTATAATACAGCGAAAAGGTGGCCGGTAGTAAATCTTAATTTTGTGATTCTTTATTGTATGATAAAGTTGCTAACTAAAGGTACAGGTTGAAAGCAATAGTCATTTCTTTATTGATACTTGTCGCAGACCAGGTTTCAAAGATTTATGTAAAAGGATTTTACTTACCGCTCTTTGATTTGGAACATGCAGGCCTTCGACAAAGCAGCAGTATCCCTGTTATTGATAATCTGATGTACATCACACCGGTAGAAAATCCGGGTATTGCTTTCGGATTGGATTTCGGACCGGGATTCAAAACTATCTTATCTATAATTACGATTGTTGCAACACTCGGATTATTGGTCTATTTTTTTAAGGTAAGGAAAGAAACTTTGTTCCATCGATTATCTGTTGCAGTTGTTTTAGGCGGAGCTTTTGGAAATTTGGTGGACAGAATTTTCTACGGATATTTTTACGGATACGGATCAATTCTATCGGGAAATGTTGTAGATTTTATCGACCTCAGATTGTTCAGTTTTTTCCTTCTTAACAAAACTTTTGGTATCTATGTTTTTAATATTGCAGATATTGCTATAATTTTTGGTGTTGTTGCTTTGTTAATTGCGATAACCAGAAAAAGAAAAGAATCTTATAGCGATAATATAACCAGTGTTGAAAACAGTTTAAGTTTGGATTAGGAAAATATTTGCGCGTTTTATATCTAACATTCGGTGTTATCTTCATCGATCAACTCTCGAAATTCTATATTAAAGGAATTGAAATTCCATTCCTTAATATT
The DNA here is from genome assembly GCA_037388105.1 of Ignavibacteriaceae bacterium. GTDB lineage: Bacteria > Bacteroidota > Ignavibacteria > Ignavibacteriales > Ignavibacteriaceae > BMS3ABIN03. The sequence goes on from JARRKK010000070.1 coordinate 1,105, forward strand.
TCGTTCACAGGTATGTATATTGGCGAATCAATACGTGTGATTGGCAACTTTTTTAAGATCACCTATATTGAAAATCCCGGTATGGCGTTCGGATTTAATCCCGGATCAGATTTTAAGCTATGGATATCGATCTTTTCTTTAATCGCTAGTATTGGATTACTCGTATATCTTTACATTGTACGTAATAATACATTAAGCCTGCGTATTGCTCTTGCTATGATATTGGGTGGTGCAGTTGGCAATCTTATTGACAGGGCTTTTTATGGAATTATTTATAAATATTCCCCTGTATTTTATGGAAAAGTTGTTGACTTCCTGGATTTTGATTTTTTTAATTTTGCAATTTTTGGTCGGAACTACGAAAGGTGGCCAATTTTTAATATTGCAGATGCAGCCGTTACCATAGGGGTGATGGTATTACTTTTATTTTACAGGCAGCATAAAAAGGAAGATGAAGATACACTGAAAGAGTCTCAACAGGCTGCTGAGGAAAACACTGAAAATGATTTGAACGAAAGTATAAATGAAAAGTTGAGCCATAATGATGACTTAAATAAAAACTTTGAGCATGACAAAACTAATAAAGGAAAAGAAATATAGATTTGAAATTCCAGAGGGAAAGACAAAAGAAAGAATAGACACCTTCCTTACAAATTCAATTGAAAATGCTACCCGTTCAAAAGTGCAAAGGATAATTGAAGCAAATCTTGTTTCTGTTAATGGGAAGGTTGTTAAATCAAATTATAAAATAAAACCACTCGATATCATTGAAGCTATCCAGCCAATTTCACCAAGACCTGAAGATGTTGAACCGGAAGAGATTCCCCTTAATATTATTTACGAAGATGAATATTTATTAGTTGTTAATAAACCTGCCGGAATGGTAGCACATCCCGCATATGCAAACTATACAGGAACACTTGTAAATGCATTGCTCCATCACTCACAGAAATTAAGTACTATAAATGAGCCAGGCAGGCCCGGTATTGTGCATCGTTTAGATAAAAATACAAGCGGTCTTTTGGTTGTTGCAAAGGATGATTGGACACATGCAAAAATTGCGCAACAGTTTTCCACTCACTCGGCAGAGAGAGAATATCATACTGTTTGCTGGGGTAAGTTTGATGATAGGAAGGGGAAAATAGAATCAAAGATTACACGCAGTAAAAGAGATAGAAAAAAATTCACAGTAAGTGATGTTGAGGGAAAAAGTGCGATAACTTTGTATGAAGTAATTGAAGAATTTGAATTTACAACTTACCTGAAACTGAATTTAAAAACGGGCAGGACACATCAAATAAGGGTACATTTATCCAGTTTAGGTAAGCCGGTTTTCGGGGATCCTGAATATGGCGGCAGACAGATAAAATATGGTACCGAATCAACTAAAATGAAAAGCAGGGTTAACAATCTATTGAAAATAATGGCGAGGCAAGCACTGCACGCAAAAACACTTGGATTTATCCATCCTAACACAAATAAATTTGTGCATTTCGACTCGGAGCTGCCTGAAGACCTGCAAATACTAATCTCAAAACTATCCTCATCTTCTGATAAGTAAATTTCATAATGGTTATATTTGTTTATCGTTAGAACGTAAATTAGGTAGTTCCATATATAGCGGAATATAAAATGCTGTCACTATACAATACAATTACAAAGAAAAAAGAAAAATTTGAACCTATCAATCCGCCTGATGTTAAAATGTATATGTGCGGACCAACAGTATATGATTATTTCCATATCGGTAATGCTCGTTCTTTTGTTATGGCTGATATCGTAAGGAGATATCTTGATTATAAAGGTTATAAAGTAACTTTTGCTATGAACATAACTGATGTAGATGATAAAATAATTAAAAAGGCAAACGAGGATGGCGAAAATATTGAAACTATAGCGCACAAATATATTGATGCTTTTCTTAATGACCTGAAAAAATTAAACATCAAAGAAGCTGATATATATCCAAGAGCCACAGAGCATATGGGTGATATATTAAGAATGATAGAATCATTGGAAAAAAAGGATTACGCGTATAACATCGATGGTAATGTTTTTTATGATGTGTCGAAGTTTGAAGCTTATGGGAAGTTAAGCGGGAAAAAAATCGAGGAACTAGAATCGGGTTCGAGAGTGGAAGTTAATAAAGAGAAGAAGAACCCGCTTGATTTTTCATTATGGAAAAAAGCAAAAGATGGTGAGCCTTATTGGGAAAGCAAATGGGGAAGAGGGCGACCCGGCTGGCATATTGAATGCTCGGCAATGAGCTGCAAACATCTTGGTGATTCGTTTGATATTCATGCTGGTGGTAACGATCTTATTTTTCCGCATCACGAAAATGAAATTGCACAGAGTGAAGCTGCGAATGAGAAACCGTTTGTTAAGTACTGGATGCACTTTGGATTTTTGAATATTGAAAATGAAAAGATGTCAAAATCACTCGGTAACTTTTTTACTGCAAGAGAGGTGGTTAAAAAATATTCTGCCGAAGCAATAAGATTGTTCTTTGCACAGGCATATTATCGTGGTCCGCTTAATTTTAGTGATGAATTACTTGGTGGGGCAGAAAAAGGTTTGGAAAAACTCAGAAACTTTGTAGACACATTAAATATTGAACTAACAAAAAATGTTACCAAAGGTATAACCCCTGATCTTGATCTAAAAAGTTATGAGGACAAGTTTATTAATGCGATGAATGATGATTTTAATACAGCACAAGCGGTTGCGGTAATTTTTGATTTTGTAAAAGAAGTAAACCGCACGATTGCAGAAAGTGAACTTATAAACACTGTATATTATAATATTGTGAAAGCGTTTCTTGAAAAGACTGCCGTTGGAGTATTGGGAATTATGAACTTTAATTTAGAAGACGAAACATCTGATGGCAAAATAGATAGGAAATATATTCAATCAATGATTGAAAAAAGGACTGTTGCTAAGAATGAAAAAAATTACGCTTTGGCAGATAAGATAAGAGAAGAGCTAAAATCTTTGGGAATAGAATTGAAAGATTCTAAAGAGGGCACGACTTATAAAGTTGTTAAATAGACCTTTCAAAAAATGGCACACTTCACAACAGTACACATTATTCTACCACCAGTGGTGCTTGCGGTGTTAATTATCACATTCATACAGTTTCCTTTTTCTTTGTTGTTGATTGGTATGGCGCAAAGGTTCAATATCCTGATGCCAGTTGGAGTAGTTGGCAAAATGGCCAAAGTGGTGGTTGGATTTTTACACAAGCTGGAACTTACCATATTCAAGGTGGGGTACATGTAAAATCAGATTTGGGGGGAAGTGGTAATTACTATATGTACTCAAGCATTCTAACTTTTTATGTTGTTGATAATTATGCCCCGGCTATACCAGAAAACCTAGAGGCAACGAAAAGTACAAACAGTCATCCGTTATTATCTTGGGATGAGAATACTGAATATGATATGGATTATTATGAAATTTGGAAAAAAGGAGGACTGGAAGGTGGTGATTGGCATCTTAAGGCAACAACCTGAGAAAATTCTTACCTAGATACCGATGAAGAAATGGTTACAGGAGCTTCACAATATGGGGAGGGATTGGCTTACTATAAAATAAAAGCAATTGATATAAATGACAATGAATCTTCATTTTCAAGTGAGTTGGAAGTACGTATAATGATTGATCCTTACCTTAAAATAGGAACTGCCCAGGATGGAAATTCGATCGAAAATTAAGCTCTATATCAAAGCTATCCGAATCCCTTCAATCCTTCGACCAGTATAATGTACCTAATAAAAGAAAAAGGATTAGTATCATTAAAGGTATATGATACTCTTGGAAAGTTAGTTGCCGATTTAGTTAATGAAACAAAAGCACCAGGTCAATATTCTTTCACTTTTGATGCAACTAATTTACCTAGCGGTATCTATATATACTCTTTGAGAGTTAATGATTTCATTCAGAACAAAAAGATGACATTGTTGAAATAAATTTACTAAGAGGGCAGGTATTAATCTGCCCTCAATTATAAATTTTATTAATACTTAACGAATAATTAATGACTGAAACGCAAGTGATTACAATTAAAAAATATTAAGCAGGTGTACTGATGATAAAAAATACTTTGTTTATGATCTTTCTTTATTTCAATTATTTTTTCTCACAGGGAATAGAGAACGAACAGCAGTTTTCGACTTATAATTTCGGGATACTTGGAGGGATTAGCTTTAGTACAATTCCAACTGCGGGTGGGGCAATTCAATTTGAAATTAAAACTAACGTCACATCTAGTCTTTATTTAAAATCATCAATTGCATATACCTTAATTTACGACGATGATTCATATGAGGTAAAAAGCTATAGATTTGTTACTTTTGATGATTATGCAAAATACCATACCCTTTTATTTACTGTAGATAAGGTTGAATATTCCATAATTCCTCTAACCGTAGGTGCTGAGTACATTTTTCTTAATGATACATTTTCTCCATTCGCTGTTTTTGATATTGGTTATAATTTTTCTACTTCCAAAGCACAAGGACTAGTACAAGAAGGTATTGCAGGCATTTATGATACGATTGATGAAATCCCGGATGATTACAGAAAAATAGCACCCGCTTTAGATGATGGTTCTTCTATTACTATTGGATTGGGTTTGGGGATACGATATAAACTGAGCATGCATATTGCTTTAGAATTAAGGTATCTCTACCGCTACAATGAGGCAATAATAAATTCGAATCAAATATTGTTCGGGATCATGTTTTGATTTATTGAATATGAAAAAATATACTATAGATATAAATAACAATGAACTGTAATTATTATGTAATTTAGTTTTTGAAAAAGAAAAAGTATGAATACTATAGCAAAAAATATCATTTGTATGTTATTTTTAATGGTTATCCCATTTTCAAATTTTTATTCCCAAGAAATTTGTAATGCATATCTCCTATACGAATATCCAGTTTCGATTTTAAAGAAAAATCCCTTACAAATTAATGAAATCAATTTACTTACTCATTTTATTTGTTTTCATAATTCTTCCGTACCAACGATAATCGGGGATAAAGCCATTATAGACAGTATTCTTACAAATAATGTTTCCAATTCAAAAAGTAAACAAACTTATAACTATGATGCCTACAAGAGAATTCTTTCATACAAAATTCTATATTGGCAGAATAAAATGTGGGTAAATGGGTGGTTTATAACGAATCAATATGATTCTTTGGGCAATAAAATATCTACATTGAGTGAATTTTGGAACGGTGCCAATTGGGAGAGTTATATTCTTGAAAATAATCTTTTTGATGATGATGGTAATAATACACTGCAATTGCATGAATTTTGGAAAAATAATAAATGGACAAATATTTTGAGAATTTCAAATACTTTTGATGCAAATGGAAATTTGTTAACACTAATAACTGAAAGTTGGTCGGATAGTTTATAGAGAAATTCATCAAAATTTACATTTAATTATTTCCCAAATGGTTTAAAAAAATCTCAGTTAATTGAAGAATGGGATGGTAGTAACTGGGAAAATGAATTGTTCCAAAAATTTAAGTATGATGAAGAGTGGAATAAACTTGTAGTAGATAATGTTATCTGGAATGGAAATTCTTGGCAGAATTATAGTCAAGTTTCATTTATCTACAGTGAAAATCCTCAACAAACATCGGGTTTAATTGAAATGTGGAACGGTAATGATTGGATGAACTATGGCAGATTTTTATACTCATATAATTCATCCAATTACTTTACTCACGGTTTTTACGAATTATGGGATAATGGGAGCTGGATTTTGGGAGATGGGGTAATAGAAATTAATAATCCGGATGGCTTTGTTGATCATCTTCTAACAAATGAAGTATATGTCTATTATAGCAAAATTTCCAATGTAGAAGATGATGAATTCAATTTGGAAGAATATGAACTCTCACAAAACTATCCCAATCCATTCAATCCAAATACAACTATAAACTACTCAATTAGCAACCCTGGTTATGTAACGCTTAAAGTATATGATATTTTAGGTAAAGAAGTTACATCTTTGGTAAATGAAGAAAAACCAGCAGGAATTTATGAAATTGAGTTTGATGGCAGAAATCTTGCAAGCGGAATTTATATTTACAAACTATCTGTAAATAATTACTCGGATTCTAAAAAGCTTATTCTACTCAAGTAATCTTATTAAATATATTCTCAACACCTAAAATATAATTTGGGTCAAGAATATTCCTGATTTCCACATAAATATATTCAAACCACCTAAGGTGTTGTACGATAATAAATATTATAAAAGAAACTTAATGACGTTACAATATTTATAAAAATCAAAAGAATTCCTTAGATGTTCTATTAACTGCATAGCAGTGACAAATCAGTAAATAATTCAATCAATGTGCAACAGAGCTTCGGAGAAGTGAAACAGAATTAATCATACCAATCGAATAAATATTGCTTATTATACTCAATCTCAAATTTATTGAGTAATTCAAGATACTCTTCTTTAAAAGTTTTTACTCTGTGATACTCAACCTGATTTTCAATATACTTCATAACTTTGGGAACTTGAGACTTGCTGTATGTAAATGCATCAAATCCTTTCTGCCACGAAAATTTACCGGGAATTAATTTGTTGTTGTTAATAAAATTAGTCGAGTTAGATTTGATATCTCTGACAAGATCTGAAATTGCAATGTCTGGAGAAAAACCAAGGAAAATATGAACGTGGTCTGGCATTCCGTTAATAATCATTGGTTTTTGTTTTTTCTTTTTGATGATTCCAACTATGTATTTGTAAATGTCATTTTTAATTCTGTTGTGAATAAGGTTTTGTCTGCCAAAAGGTGAAAATATAATTTGAACGTATAATTGAGTATAAGTATTTGCCATTTATTTTATCAAAATGAAATTGTGAGATTACAATTGATTTTAGGTAACGAGAGCATTATGTCGCTCCTTCGGAGCTTGGAATACAATTTACGTGTATTTTTACTAATATTTCGCCGCTCTGCGGCTTTACTGTCAATTAAATAAATTTAGCGAATAGGCCATTGTTGAATTTTTATTTCTGTTTTTCTCATCACAATAACCAACTCACCTAATTTTATTAAGGTTAATGACTTTATCTAAAATTAATGAGAAGTTTTTTAATGTTAGAAGCTCTGGTGATTTTAAAAAATTAGGATCCTTCTTTCGTAAATATATTCCCCACACCTAAAATATAGTTAGGGTCGAGTGCCTTTTTTATCTCTCTCATCTTATTAACGTTGTCTTCACCATACATCTTTACCAGGTAATCGGTTTTATTCTTCCCCACCCCGTGTTCCGCAGAGAATGTACCCCCTAAATTAATTGCCTGCTGGCAAATGCCACTGTAGATTTTCTGTCCGGTTAAAAATTCCCCCTCGGTTTTTGGCAGTATATTTAAGTGATAATGCGAATTGCCCAGATGACCATAAATAACGTAATCTAATTTTGCTTCTTCAACCTCTTTCTTCATCTTATGGTAGAAATCTATTAAATTATCATCCGGAACCGCAACATCGGTACCTAGCTTACGGAAATTGTTAAGAGTAATGTATTCGTTTACATTGGTAGAAATTGTATGCCTAAAACTTATTATTTGATCTTTATCTTTTTCCGTCATTGCAAACCAAGCATTCTCTTCTTTTCCATTAAACTCTAAAAATAAATTTATCCACTGCTCCAGTAACTGATCCTCATTATCATTGCACTGCTGTTCGAACCAAACTGCAACTTGTGAATTAGCTGGAATATTTGGGAAATCTTTTAATAAAAACTTCAACGATTTTTCATCAAAATATTCAAGTGCAGTTGCATCTAAACCATCCTTGTTGTTTGATTCCCGATTTTTATACGTTTCGCTTCTTGCTCTAGATAAAAAGTTTAATCCGTCCATTTCTGATTAGAAAAACAAAAAACACGATAGTTCATTTGCTGGTATCGGTAATAGTTTTAGTTTTAATTTGGTTATGATGCCTAATCCATATTTCTTTTGCAAAAATAACCCGAGGCATTTTTCGTCTTCGGCATTTCATACTCTGGTAGCATAACATTTATTTCTCTTCCTGAAGTTGTATTTAACTGAAGGGAATGATCATTAGCAAAATTTTCTCCTCGTTTTAGTTTAAGAAGATCACCCTCTGCAAGCACAATTTCTAATTCCTCAACATAATTTCTTGTAGGACCGTACTTAAAAGTTCTTGCGCCTGATGCATTTGTCGCAACAGTTCCACCAATAAAACAGTTTCGTTCTGTTGGGTCCGGTGGATAGAATAATCCTTTGCTTAGCACGGTATCCTGCAGATCTGAAAGCAATACTCCAGGTTCGACAATGGTATACATTTCATCAGGATTAACTTCAATTATCTTATTCAGCTTTTCTGTTGAAATTACAATCCCGCCTTGAGGAACTCGTGCACCCGTAAGTCCGGTTCCGTTGCCGGATACAGTTACAGGCTGTTTAATATTATTTGCTTCTTTTAATATTGCAGAAATCTCTTCAACACTCCTAGGAATATAAACTGCTTCACAATATCCCTTTGTGTTGGAAGCATCCACCAAATAGTTTTGGATTTCATCCTGTTCGGTTTTAATTATCATTAATTTATTTCTCTTAGTAATCGTAAGTACTGTTTTTGTATGTTCAAATCTGGTATATCTTTACCATTTCTATTAATTGTATTGTTGATTTTTAATTTAAGTAAAAACCGGTCTAAAGCATCAAACATATTTATGTTAGGAAATACTGTGTCTCTTAAGCGGTGAATAAGTTTTAGCGTTTTAAAACCATCGAACCAAATTTTTTTCTGGTGTATTAATTGTTTAGCACTTTTTGAATTTTTAATTATTTTTCTCCATTCCTCAAGATAGTTTTGTTTGATAAGAAAATTGTACAATTCATCATTTATCATCTTTGACCTATTTAATATATGTTCAGGGTCACATCCTTCCGGATCGTTGTATAATTTCAACCATTCTTTTAATATTTCAAATATTGCCGGATCGAAAAGTTGAAATTCATCATGTGTGTTATTTAAAAATCTTTTTACTCTTTGTCCTGTACCAAATGGTACACGCCACGAACTTCTGTTTGATGGATACACCTTCGTAGAATTAATTTTATCTATTTTGTAGTTCTTCGCAAGTTTTTTTAGGAAATAGAAATCTTCTCCTGCTTTTCGTTTATTCATTCCTCCGGATTTAATATATGCA
>JARRKK010000071.1:0-13490 GCA_037388105.1 Ignavibacteriaceae bacterium
TATCTTCGAGTGAAGCTCGCATTAATATAAAAGGGATCTGAAAGATGGCAATCGGAGCTACAATAAAGCTTAAATTTGTACGCCATCCACAGTATTTTTCTCAAATATTAATAGATCTGGGAGGGGCAGCTGCAACTTTAAGCTTTATTGTAGCTCCGATTGCCATCTTTCAGATCCCTTTTATATTAATGCGAGCTTCACTCGAAGATAAACTTCTATCAAAACATTTCAGCAAAGAATTTCCTACTTATAAAAAGAAGACCGGGTTTATTTTTCCTTTTATTGGATAAGCAATTACGTTTAGTTTTGGGATTATGCGAAGATTACCTCTCTACATTTTTATACTTTTAATTATCACGAAAATCAATGCACAGTCATATGGAGAGTTATCTGTTATAACTGCTTCAGGTACAACGCAGATACCTACCTATACGAGAGAACAAACTATCTATTTTTCTATTAAAGATTTTGCCGAAGCAAGTTCTATAAACTATTACTATAATGAGAAGAACAGAAAATTTGAATTAAAGTTTGAAAATTATCTTCTTAAAATAACTGCACGAAATCCTTACTATGTAATAACAGAAAGAGTAACTGGTAAACAGAATATTTTTCAGCTTCCCACTTCAAGCTATTATCAAGACGGCCGGATATATATTCCATTGCTGGCAAGCATTAGAATTATTGGTCTCGTATACGGGAAGGAATTAATTTTTAGCGCACCAAATAAATTATTAGTCGGAAATAATTTAAGCAAAGTAGATTTTGATCTTTTCAGGGAGAGTACTGATGCATCTTCAAATACCCTCTTTAATATTAGTGGATTAACTGTTTCTGAAAAATCTAATGGTATTTTGATAAGAATCCGTTCCAACAAAAAAATACCATCATATTACAGCTCTTATAGAGATAACGTATTAACAATAATCTTCAGACAGGTACATGCTGATGTTGCGAAAACAGATCGAGATAAATTAAACGGACTTGTGAAGAAAATACAAACCAAAAATGTAGGTTCTGATTCTGAATTTAAATTTTACGTTGGAGATAATTATTCCACTCACGAAGTAATGAATGCGGATGGAGGCAATGATATCCTTATTACGATTCATAATAAAATGTTTACTGCTGCTGAGGATGAACGTAAGACCAGAGAAAAGTGGGAGTTTGATGTAATTGTTCTGGATCCTGGTCATGGAGGTAAAGACCCTGGTGCATTAGGACTAAATAATATTAAAGAAAAAGACATTAATCTCGATGTTGCTTTAATACTTGGTAAACTTAAAAAAGATGAATTTGTTGATATCTATAAACGAGGTAAAATTGCAAACGAAAATAAAGGGAAGTTATTTATCTCAATTCATTGCAATTCCACAATAAAAAAACCGGTGAATACAAACGGAATAGAAGTTTATTTATTGCGTCCAGGCAGAACCGAGGAAGCAATTGCAATTGCCGAGAGAGAAAACAGTGTAATCAAATACGAAGATGACCCATCGAGATATGAGCAATTGACTGATGAAAACTTTATACTTGTCAGCATGGCCCATTCCTCATTTATGAAGTATTCCGAATCATTTGCTGAAATGTTAAATAGTCAATTTTACCACAACACAAAACTCAGAGCACGCGGTGTTAAACAGGCTGGATTCTATGTGCTTGTAGGTGCATCGATGCCAAGTGTATTGATCGAAACGGGTTTCATCACAAATAAAAAAGACTCAAATTATCTAAAAAGTAGTTCCGGGCAACATCAGCTTGCAGAAGCAATATTTGATGCAATAAATGAATACAGTCAATATTACAAGGAACAGATGGAAGCGGAGCTTTGAGAGTTTTTTGATTAAATGAATCCGTTTATTGCAAAAATTTGGAATATTTGTAAAATGTGATCTGACTAGCATTGATGAAACTTTTTCCGTTTATGTTCATCAAACGGGTACAAATTATATAAGGATAGAAAGGATTACAATCAAATGAATAATGTAGTAGAAGGAACAGATTTAAATTTTGAGAATGAAGTGCTTAAATCAATTACTCCGGTTTTGGTCGATTTTTGGGCACCCTGGTGCGGACCCTGTAAAATGGTTTCTCCAATAGTTGAAGAAATCGCAAACGATTACGTAGGTAAAATTAAAGTAGTAAAACTAAATACAGACGAAAACCAAAACACTTCAATAAGATATGGAATCAGAAGCATTCCTACACTTGGAATTTTTAAGGATGGTAAGGTTGTTGATTCTGTGATCGGGGCAGTTCCAAAACAGTATTTGGAAGAAAAGATTAAACCTCATTTACCAAGTGTTAATTAACATTTTAAGATTGGATAGTTACAATTGGGCAGAATATATTCTGCCCTTTTTTTATTATACTAACTTTTTATTGTATGCTTCATACCTTTTAAAGAAATTATCTAATTCAAACTGATTAGCCTTACCTCTACCCAATTTTAATTCATTACTAGCATATAGATCACATACTGCCCTAATACTCCATCTTCTACCTTCTTTTTCATTCTTTAACAATTGTTCATCAATCATTTTGAAAACTTTTTCTTCATCATTATGATGTCCGTTGTCTAATACTTTTTCTCCAGACACAACTTTTTTTCGTAATTCATTTATTTGTTTTACTACTGTTGTAGGATCAGCACCTTTTTTTAATGATAATAATGTAAACTGATATTCAAATACTCTGAATAATTCACTCATACCATTTTCAAAAAGTTTGTACAAAGAACTATTCAAATTGCTAAAATTAATATCATCATTATTTTCCTGGCCTTTAAGAAAAATATATGTAAAATAAAATAACTTTTGTTTGATATTAGACAATACCAATCTTTGAAATTCAATTTTCAATCCTTTTAGCTCTTTAATATCATCCGGAACAGCCATTTTTATCCATAGTTTTATATACTCTGTCTCAAAAAGCTTCAAAAGTGGTTTCCAGTCAATTGTGTCACCTAATTTGGCTAATTTGTCGTTTTGATTAACATTAATTAAATAACTACGAAACTCATTCCTTAGCTTTTCGAGCAAAGATTGATTCATTTCTACCAATATATTCTTAGCTGTGTCATTCATACTTGTACCTCCTTTCTCCCTTTCAAAATATATTCCACAAGGAAATGAAGTACCTCTATATTAGCCTGTTTATAAGGCTGGAAATTTGGACAAATTTTTACTTTTATTTGATAGATATGTCTTAGCAAAAATCTAGGGTCGATGTGATTCCTAAAATTTCATAGACACCTTACCTGAAGAATAAAACTCTGCATAGTTCTTATTTTTTCTTAACATCAATATCACCACCTGATGTATGAGCAGAAAAATCCATTCCTCCGTTATTAAGGTCAGCAACAATTTTATGGTCTGAAAGTTTGCTTGCATTATTCAGAGTTAAGTTGCAGTTAACTTCACCACCTGAAGTTGAAAGTTCCATTGCAGCGTCAAAATTTGATGGTAATTTAACACTTATGTCTCCACCGGAAGTAGATAGATTAATCCCAAAGTTTTTTCCCTCGTAATCCAGCTTTATATCTCCACCTGATGTACTCGCATTTATTTTTGAGTCTCTACCTGCAAAATTAATATCGCCACCTGAAGTTGATAATTCCAGAGAGCCAGCAAAGTCCTTGCAAATGATGTCCCCACCAGAGGTAGTCAGTTGATGGTTTCCCTCAACACCACCTAGCTTTAACTCACCACCGGATGTATGAATCTTTGCATTAAATTTTTGAGGAACTTTAACTTCAATTTTTAACGAAATCCCTCCAAACCAGTTACCGAAATTGCTTTTAGATTCAGTGATCAATTCAACATAAGAATCAGTGTTACTAAATTCGTAATGAATATCGTCTTTTGCATTATCATTGCCCAAGACTTTAATGTATACTTGTGAATTATCCCATGAAGTTACTGTTACGTCCCCTCCACTTGTTTTTATCCTTAGGTCTTTACCCGGGTCAATTGGAAATGTTTTCTCATGAATTACCTGTAAATCGTCGTCATTAGAAAAATAAGTAGTACAACCAAATAAGATGTTTGCTGAAATAAGTGTTATTGGGATAAGTAATAAGCAATTTCTCATGATTTCCTCCATTTATTCATATTAGACTACAAGAATAATCTAATAGTTACAATAAATTATATTTGAGTAATTCTAAATCACAAAGAAATTTCCATATATCACCCGGGTTTCATAATTCAATTAGTAAATATTTAGTGTTGAATATCTAAATATCTTATTGTAACCTGATTTTATTAATCTTTAAAATGATTCTATAAATACAGATTATTAATAACCATTTAAATTATTCAAAGCATAACTATGAATAATAAAAGAACTAGGACATCTATTATACTCCTTTCTTCAGTTAATTGGATTTTATTTTCTTACTATCTTACGTATAAAGATAATTTAAACTTCAATCTCAAATGTGATATGTATAAACCAAAATTTATTCCTCTAACATCCTACAAAATGATCTCTGAAAAAGAAATGATAAAAAGATCTAAGGAATTTTACGCCGTCGTGCTGCTGGTACTGCACCAAGTGGGGCTAACCTACAACCCTGGCATTTTGTTGTCGTGTCAGATTCTAAAATAAAAAAGCAAATTAGAAAAGCTGCAGAGGAAGAAGAAAAAGAATTTTATACTAAACGTGCCCCAAAAGAATGGCTGGATGCACTTGCACCCTTGGGGACTAATGAGCACAAACCTTTTTTAGAAAATGCACCGTTTTTAATAGCCATCTTTGCAAAAAGTTTTAATGTGCTGCCTGATGGTAGAAAAGTAAAGCAATATTATTCACAAGAATCTGTTGGTATTGCATGTGGTATATTAATTACTGCTATACATAATGCTGGATTAGTTTCACTCACACATACACCGAGTCCGATGAGTTTCTTAAATAAAATATTAGAAAGACCGAATAATGAACGCCCCTTTTTGCTTCTTGTGGTCGGCTTTCCGGAAGAAGGAGCTAGAATACCCGATATCAGGAAGAAATCCCTTAAGGAAATTGCTACCTATATGTAATTGGAGAATTTATTCCAATTAAACTTTTAATGATTCACCCTCTGTTTTAGCTATTGTAACTGCCCCGCAGGAATCGCTCCATACATTTACAGTTGTCCTACACATATCTAATAATCTATCAACAGCTAAAATCAGTCCAACACCTTCCAAAGGCAGCCCAACAGCAGAAAGAATAACTGAGATCATCACCAATCCGGCCATAGGAATTCCGGCAGCACCGATAGAGGCAAGTAGTGCAGTAATTACAACAACCATCTGCATGAGAAATCCTAATTCAATTCCATAAGCCTGAGCAATAAACATTGCCGCAACACATTCATATAAGGCAGTACCATCCATATTTACGGTGGCCCCTAACGGCAATACAAAGCTTGTAATTTTATTTGAAACTCCCGAATTGTTTTCAACGGCATCTAATGTTAATGGGAGTGTTGCAGACGAGGAAGATGTTGAAAATGCAGTGAGTAATGGCGCACTCATCGCTTTTGTATGAAGTAATGGATTAACTTTTGCAACTAATTTTATAATTAATGGAAGAGTGATGAAGGCATGAAAGATCAATCCCAATAAAACAGCTGACATATAGAGACCAAGGCTATTGATTAAACTTACAAGATTATTCGTCTGTTCTGCAACTACACCGGCAACAATACCCAGAATACCTAGCGGTGTAAATTTTATTATAAAGTGTGTGATTTTCATCATCACTTCAAATCCGCCATTAAAAATATTGGTTAACATCTGTTTATATTTTTCACCAATGCGGGTAATAAAGTATCCGAACAAAATTGAAAAGAAGATTATTGAAAGCATATCTGAAGATGCGAGAGAATCGAAAATATTTGTAGGTATCATTCTGATTATAATATCACCCAAATCCCCTGATGTTGCGGTCAGTTCAGGCACCTCACTCTTTAATCCAAGATCTGCTCCGACACCGGGCTGAATAATATTAACTAAAATTAAACCGGTAAGTATTGCAAAGGAACTTGTTGATATATAATAAGCAAAGGTTTTTAATCCTAGTCTCCCCAAATTTTGAGCATCGCCAATGTTTGCAACACCGGATACAATAGAAGTTAAAATAAGCGGTACAATAATCATCCGTAACGCACGCAGGAACAGTTCTCCCATCCAGATTACATAATTCACATAATCACTAAAAAATATTCCATAAATAACGGCAACCAGCAGGGCAATTATTATTTGCCAATGTAATTTGATTTTTAACATGCCTTTATGATCAATCCGGATTACAAAAGATTTTTTAAGATTTCATCACAAACAAAATAACCATTTTTAGATAGCTTGATCTTGTTGTTATCTAAAAATATTAATTTCTCATCCGTTAACTTTTTAAGATAAGAATTATTTCTAACTATCCAATCATCATTAAACCTGTTTCGGTAATCAGCTAAATCTAACCCGGAACTTCGCAACGAAAGCATAACATATTCATCATGAATTTCAGCATGAGATAGTTGTTCAATATTTGCCATGGCATGCCCGCACTTCTTGATCTCGTGGATATATTTTTTAAGACTAGAATAATTCCACCATCTTTTACCATTAATAAAAGAATGGGCTGATGTTCCAAATCCAATGTAATCTTTATAGTGCCAGTATGCATTATTATGAACACTTTCATAACCTGGTTTTGTAAAATTGCTAACTTCATATTGATAAAATCCGTTTGCAGTTAGGAATTCAACCGTTGATTCATATAGATCAGCATCATGATCTTCATCTTCTAAAAATACTTTTCCATCAAGAACCATCTTATTCAATATTGTTCCTCTCTCTAGTATAAGACTGTAGGCAGAAAGGTGTGTTATAGGGAGGATTATTGCTTGCTTCAAATTGCTTAGCCATTTTTCTTTTGATTGACCGGGAAGATTAAAAATTAAATCAATGTTAATGTTATCAAATCCAACATCTGTAGCATCGTTTACAGTATTTATTGCAGTTTCACCATTATGGATGCGTGTTAAAAATTTCAGTTCATCTTCATGAAAGGATTGTATCCCAATACTAATCCTGTTTATACCGGCTTCTTTAAATTTTCTAATCTTTTCTTTGTCAACTGTTCCGGGATTTGTTTCCATTGTAACTTCAGCTGAATCGGAAACATTAAAATTACTTTTTATTGATGTCATAATTTCTTCAAGGTAATCAGGG
The DNA here is from genome assembly GCA_037388105.1 of Ignavibacteriaceae bacterium. GTDB lineage: Bacteria > Bacteroidota > Ignavibacteria > Ignavibacteriales > Ignavibacteriaceae > BMS3ABIN03. Next base: position 7,221 of record JARRKK010000071.1, read on the forward strand.
TTCATTAAAGATGGTGTGCCGCCGCCGAAAAATATGGAAGTTAATAATCTGTCAGAAGAATATTTAACAGCATAGTAACTTATTTCGTTTTTAAGGGAGACTAAAAAGGAAGGGATGTTCTCACTTGTTATTATTGAATAAAAATCACAGTAAATACATTTGTGATCACAAAACGGAATATGAATATAACAAGATGTTTCTTTCAATTGGATAACCTGAAGATAGTAGTTTTAATTATATCTTTCATAAAATTACAATTTAAAACAATAAGGAAGTTTTTAGATTTGAGTAAAAGGATAGCTGGGGAAAGGGGCTGTTTACAGCCCCTCTAATATTTTAATTTAAATTGGCTTCAACTTCAATAACAATTTCTACAACACCATTTAGAGTATAAGGTGCACTATTAGCAGGAGTTACTTGTTCAACTAAAAGTACTGCAGTGAAACAATCACACTCCTGATAATTAGCTAAATATTGATTGAAAATATCTATTTGAGCTTGTGTAAGAGTAAATTCATATGGATTATCTACATAGTCTGATGCCTGAGCTGTTGGAAGGCTTTGCTGTAAAATTACATTCCCATTACAATCTGTTAATGTTGCACTAATATTAGATCCACCTAAATTTTGAGGTGTGGCATCCAATGTATAGTAAGCAGCAGATACATACTTAAGATTTTGTATTTTATCAAAATTATCATCGAAAGAATCATCATTACTAAGACAATCATTTATGATTTCAGAGATATTAGGTCCAATTCCGGTAGAATGAAATTCTTCACTTAATTTCAGATTAAAAAATAATTGTTCAAGTACATCACAGCTATTAAATCCTAAAAATATGATGCTGATAAGGAAAATAAATATTGGTTTGTATAATTTTTTCATTTTAATAACCCTCTATAATTCTAATGAAATCCCGCCTACAATTGTAAATTGCGACGTGACATTAAAATCGACATTAAAAACAATTGCCGCTAATTTAACGGCACCTCCGGCAGTAAACCTGAAATTATTTTCACCATCAACTTCTATTTTTTGATTTTTATCCGCAAGCTGGGGATACAATCCACTAGGATCCCTAAAGTAATATTCTACATCAAAAGTTGTAGATTCATATTGTACACCACCATAAAGTGTGAACATTCCGCTAAATGTTTTGCTTGCATGTGCATTAATAGCAAAGTTTTTAGATTCAGAATTAAAAAAGTTTTCTTTCACATCCCCCACATAATCAAAAGTTAAGTTGTTGTAAAGAACCTGTACAGCTATATCAACAGGAGAAAGAGGAATAAACTGACTAATATTGTATTTTACTCCTACACCTAATAATCCGGTTTCAACATCATTAAACTTAAGTTTGGGGAAATAACGTAACATCACTTCTGCACCAACTAAACTACCTGATATCTGAATAATCCCGGACGGGATACTACTCGCATCAAATCCGAAGGGATAAACTGCAAACCCTTGCGGGCCGAGATAAACTCCTCCCTGACTCCCAAAAAATGTAGCTGTCTCACCACCTGTATATCCTGAGGGGGGAGAAGAGATAAAACTTTGCTGACTTTCCGGAATGAAAGTGTACATACCCAAAATGCTTAACTTAAATCCAAAAGTCTTGGGTACATAAGCAGTTTGGTAGCCACCAGAATTAAAATAAACTCCCAGGAAAGTAGAGAGGGGTTGAATATATTTAGTCGCTTCTGAAGGTGGTAGTGAGGTTAAACTTACCCCTGCTTGAGCAAATGTTACATTGAAATATAAAACGGAAAGAAGAAAAACTTTAATTAAAAGTTTTTTCACAGCAGCCTCCTTACTTAGTGTGCAATTCCAATGTGAATATTGGAAATAAAAATTAAAATTGCAATTAAATTTCTGTTAATTTTTAAATCGTACGAAACGGTCCAGAGACAGACCAGTAGGAGGTATTGAAATTAGTTAATACTATCCATAAGTTGCCTGGCACTGGTTATGCCCTCTTGCGTAACTTCTTCTCCACTCATTAGTTTTGCTATTTCCTCAATCCGCTCCTCTTCAGTAAGTCTTACTATTGAACTAACCACTCTTTTATCGCGGGGAGATTTTTCAACTTTGTAATGATGATCTGCCAGACCAGCTATTTGAGGCAGGTGTGTAATCGCTATTATCTGGTGATAAGCTGCAAGCTCTCTTAATGCGTGACCAACTTTCTGTGCTATTCTTCCGCTAACACCGACATCGATTTCATCAAATATCAACAATGGAAGTTTATCACTTTTTGCAAGAGTGGATTTTAAAGAGAGCATTATTCTTGAAATTTCACCACCTGAAGCTACCTTAACTAAAGGCTTGGGATCTTCCCCCAAATTAGTTGAAATAATAAATTCAACTGTATCAATTCCTTTTGCCGAACATTTATAAGATTTAGTATCAACCGTTACATAATTATTGCCATCGCCTGATTCGTTAATTACTCTTGCTTGAAATTTTGGATTTGAAATACCAAGATTTTTCAAAGACTCTGTTATGCTTTTCCTGATTTTACCTGCTGTTTCTTTTCTTTTATCTGAAATGTTTTTAGCCAAACTACCTGCGGCTGCTCTTTGTTTCTCAAGATTCCTGTTTAGTTCATTCAACTTCTCCGCAACGTTATCAGCAAGATCAAACTCATTCCCAATTTTTTTACGATGAGCCAGAATTGATTTAATCGAACCGCCATATTTTTTCTTAAGCATTGTAATTGAACCCAAACGATCTCTTAGCTCCTCAATTTGAGAATGATCAATATTTATTCTTGATTTATAACTTCTGATGAAAGAAGAGATATCATTTACCAATGCTAAGATTGTTTCTGCCTCATTTGAAGATTCTTCAAACGCCTTATCGATACCAGATAGTTCATTTAGACCGTTTTTAATTTTAACAATGGAATCGTGAACAGATTGTTCGGACTCATAAAGTGTTTCATAAATTTCCGAGGTTAAACTATCTAGCATTTCCGAACTTTCAATAATCTTTAACTCTGCATTCAACCTTTCTTCTTCTCCATCTTGGGGATCAATATTGTCTATTTCATTTATCTGATATGCATAAATTTCCTTTTTCTCTTTCAATGTTTCTTCAGATTCGCTCAGAGTTAAAATTTCCTTTTCAATTTTTTTCAAATTTTCATAACTATTTCTATACTCATCTAAGAGATCAGAATAATTTCCAAACTCATCAAGGAAATCAATGTGTGTTTCAGAATGTAATAGCGATTGGTGTTCATGCTGGCCATGCAAATCAACCAGGTGATTTCCCAAAGCTTTTACAAAGAGGAGTTGTACAGGGGTATCATTTACAAAACAGCGGTTTGAACTTGTTAAGGAAATTTCCCTTCTTAAGATCAGCTCCGGATAATAATCTATTTCGTTTTCCTTTAATAGATTAATTACTTTTTTGTTGCCTTCCACGTTAAATATTCCTTCAACAATGGATTTAGTTGCACCTTTCCGGATTACATCAGTTGAAGCTCGTCCACCCAGAAGCAGTCCCATTGCATCAATAAGTATCGATTTACCTGCACCTGTCTCACCTGTTATGATGTTGAATCCCTTCCCAAACTCAACATTGATATGCTCAATAAGAGCGTAATCTTTTAATTCAAATGATATTAACATTTCCGGTCAAATATTTTGAGAGGATAATTTATATTATTCAGAATGAAATATCAAAAGATGACATTGCAAATTAGTTCTGTTTTTTTAGCCAGTTTTGATAAAGGAATATACCGCTAATCGTTTTACCGTCAACAATTTGATTTTCTGCAACCATAATTTCAATTTCTTCGAGAGAATATTCCAGTAGCTCCATCTCTTCCTCGCCTTCTTCACGGTTATGATTGCCTTTAACCAAATCCAATGCAATATAAATATGAAGTTTTTCCGATGAATAACCGGGAGTTGTAAATATGCTTCCAAGTTTTTCAAGCCTATTTGATCTGTATCCGGTTTCTTCTTCTAATTCTCTTGCAGCACACAATTGTGGATCTTCATCTTTATCCAGTTTACCAGCAGGAAGTTCAATCAGAATTTTATTCATCGGGTAACGGTGCTGTTTTACCAGTACAATTTTATTTTCATTAGTCACACCTACAACTACTGCTCCACCAGGATGTAACACAACTTCCCTATAAGCTTCGTTCCCGCTATTATATTTAATCTTATCGACTTTAATATCGAATACTTTGCCTTTATAGATTAAATCACTTTTCTTTATTGTATAGTTCATCAATGGTAAAAATAATTGTCGATTTGTTTTGAATAAATGTTAACAGCAGAAAATATTTGCTGTTATTTTTTGGTAAATTTAATTTCTAGACCCTATAATCCGAATCATAATAAGGAATCAACTCGTTCCCCAGGAACTTAAGTAATGCTGAAATTACACCCAGGTCATCCAAATATCCAAACAATGGTGCTATATCAGGAATTGCATCAACAGGGGAGATGAAATAAATTAATGCAGCAACTACAATTGCTTTGCGGTGCCAACCCACAAATGAATCCCTCATATATTTATAAAGTGCCATAATATCTTTTGCAAAAGATATTTTCTTCCCAGCTCTCTCTAATTTGTACCAAAGATTTTCTTCGACATATTCTTTCTTTCTTTCGTACTCTTTTTTTGAATTGTCTTCGTTTTTCGCACCAAAATCCAATTCTCTCAATTCTCCAAATTTATCATAATAAACCTCTTCTTCCGTGTTAACATTTTCTTCATTCATTTTATGTTCCTTCTGATTTTATCCTTAATAACAGATATCTAAATAAACTTTGTTTCTGCAAATTTACTTCATCCAAAAATAGTATATGCTCTCTCTAAAGGCAATGTACATTATATTCGTAATCGGCACTACAAAAACTGTGTTACGGAATAAGTAATTTTGTAAAATAGATAGTAAAAAAGAAAAAATCATCAATGGATAAAACCATATACTTACCAGCTGGAATCGATCAATTTAATCACCTAAAAGCAAATACTGAATTAAGCGAGAAATCTATTCTGTTAATTGGAGCTAACACTGAAATAATTGGGAAACAGTTTCTGGATGCTGGTGCTAAATCAGTTGCAATCATCATTGATGATTACGATTTATTGATCAAAGCCAGGTTAGCGATAGATAAAATTGATAAAATCTCGGTAAAATTTATGGAATACGCTAAAACTGATTTCGAAGATGCATCCTTTGATATTGTTTATGCCCAGGGTTCCATATCAAATCCTGAACGTAACAAAATACTTAAAGAAACAAGACGAGTTTTGAAACCTAAAGGAATTATGATTGCTGGAGAATACGTTTCTTTAAAAGCTGCAGCACCTAATTATGTTAATGATGTTTGGGAAAGTGGAAATATATCACCATTAAAATCTGCGGAACTAGCAACATATTATAAAGCAATGAGTTTCGACGTTATCAATGTCTATGAACATTCCACAAAATTAAAGGACTTCTATGTATCAATTAAGAAGCTGCTAAATGAGAATATTGATCAATTAACGGAACAGGAAAAAAGCTATTACAAAAAATTACTTAAAAGAATCAATCATGAATCGAACGTATATTTGAAATTGGGGGGAAGCGATTATATGGGATTTTCATCAATTATAGTAAGGAACAACAGTTGAAAAAAGGTGACGATTTAGAATTAGAAATTTCCGGATATGGATATGAAGGTAAAGGTATCTCAAAAGTTCATAAAAAACTGATAAAGCCGGAAAGTAAATCCGAAGTTCATTCAGATAAAGCAAACTATATTGTATTTGTTAATGGATCCTATCCAGGAGATAGAGTAAAAGCTAAAATAAAGAAGATTAAAAACTCCTACTCCGAAGCAAAACTTATCAATGTAATTAAACCCTCTGAGTTCAGAGTGGAACCGAGATGCAAATATTTTGGTACATGTGGGGGATGTAAACAGCAGGATCTGGATTATGAAATGCAGCTTGCTTACAAGCAACAACAGGTAAAAGACGCGTTTGAACATATCGGGAAGTTAACTGAATTTGAAATTGAAGATATTATTCCATCGGAAAATGTTTTTTACTATAGGAACAAAATGGAATTTTCTTTTTCTGATAAAAGATGGCTGACGTTGAATGAGCTTAATTCCGATGAAATTTTCGATCGAAACTTTGCACTGGGTTTACATATTCCGCGTATCTTCGACAAAGTTTTAGACATTGATGAATGTTTTCTTCAATCAGAAATTAGTAATGAGATTATAAACTTTACCCGTGATTTTTTTA
>JARRKK010000071.1:13542-18182 GCA_037388105.1 Ignavibacteriaceae bacterium
ATGATCTTATGGTAAATATTGTCACAAGCAAAGAAGATGATGATCTGATGAATGATTATTCAAAAGCTATACTTAATGAATTACCACCAATAACAACAATTATTAATAACATAAATCTTAAAAAAGCTTCTGTTGCAATTGGCGATTATGAGAAGGTTTTGTTTGGCAGTGGTCTGATTTACGATAAAATTGGGAATTATAAATTCAGAATCAGTGCCAATTCATTTTTCCAGACAAACACATTACAAGCGGAAAATCTCTACAAGACGGCTTCTGAATTTGCAGAATTTAACGGTGATGAAATCGTTTACGATCTATACTCCGGTGCAGGAACAATTGCTATTTATATTTCCAATAGTGTTAATAAAGTTTATGGGTTTGAATCCGTTGTTACAGCTTTAAATGATGCAAAAGAAAATGCACAAATAAATGATGTTGAAAAAGTTGAATTTTTACATGCAGATCTCTATAAATCTTTTTTACCAATTATTGAAAAGAAAAACATTGAAAAACCTGATGTAATAATAATTGATCCACCGAGAAATGGGATGCACAAAAACACTGTAGCTGATGTTATTAAACTACGTCCTGAAAAGATTGTTTACATAAGCTGCAATCCGGCTACACAGGTTAGAGATATCAGATTAATGGTAGAAGGCGGTTATAAATTAATTAAGATAAAACCAATCGATATGTTTCCTCATACCTATCATATTGAAAATGTGGCATTGTTATTAAAATAAATTTTTTATTTATTGTTAACTACAAGCACAAACTCCCCTTTCAGATTTTCCTTTTCTGCATGTGATAAAACTCTTTCCGCACTACCACGATAAAATTTTTCATCTGCCATCGTTAAATTGTAAGCTAAAACAACAGGAACACTTCTGCCAATAAGATTTACTATATCTTCCAACAACCGTTTTAATCTATAAGGTGTATCCATTAAGACAATTATTTCTTTTATTCTCTTCAAGTCCAAAAGTTGTTTTCTTCGTATATGTTTTTTAGGAGAGAGCCAACCATAAAAGTAGAACTTCTCAAAATCAAAACCGGAGCCAATTAAGGCCGGGAACAATGAATTAGCACCCGGGACAGGAATAACCTCAATATTTTGTGATATACATATATCGACTAACAAATGTCCGGGATCGGAAAACAATGGTGTTCCACAATCAGAGATCAGTGCGGCTGACTGTCCATCATTAATTTTAGAAAGGATTTCATCAACAACTTCATTTTCATTATGCTCGTTAAGTGCAATAAGTTCTTTTTCAATCTTATAATGTGAAAGCAGCCTGTGTGCCTCTTTAAGCTCCTCACAAATAATAATATCAACATCATGTAATGTATTAAGTGCACGGAGTGTAATATCATCAAGGTTGCCAATAGGTGTGGAAACAAGAAATAAATTTTTATTCATCGTTGCAAATTCAGTTTATAAAATTCTTTGGTGAGATTCTCATTAGCTCACATCTGAAACAATACTTGCTTTTAGAAGAGAAGATGACTTGTATAATAGTTATTTGCTTTCGCTAGTAAATTTCTTCTATTTTCTTTAGCAGGTCTTTCAACTCAACGTCCAACCTGTCCCCTGTCCTTCTAATCTTTACTTCAACTTTCCCGCCTGAGGCAGATTCTTTCAGCTTTTTATCACCAACAATAACTTGAACGGGTATACCTAAAAGATCAGCATCTTTGAATTTAAATCCTGCCTGAGCATCGAGACGATCATCAAATAAAACTTCGTAACCGGCACCAGTCAATTCTGCATACAAAGTTTCTGATGCATCAACAACTTCCTTCTTCTTCATATTTAATCCTATTAACTGAATATCAAATGGTGCAAGAATTTTATCCCAGATAATCCCGAATTCATCATGATTCTGTTCAAGAAAACAAGCAAGTATTCTTTCAACACCTATTCCATAACTTCCCATAACAATCGGATTCTCTTTACCCTTTTCATCCAAATAAAGTGCACCCATCGCCTCTGAATATTTCGTGCCAAGTTTGAATATATGTCCAAGCTCAATAGCGCTAAAGACTTCCAATTTACTGTTACAACTTCCCTGCCCAGCATACAAGTTTGGACATCCTTCACCGGATTGTGCAGTACGAAGATCAGCATATTCAATTTTCTTAACATCTCTCGATAGATCGATCCCACCTAAGTGATAATCATTTTTATTTGCTCCGCTGTAAAGATTATTAGCATCTTTTAATCTGTTATCTGCTATGATTCTACGTTTAAAATTTATGGGGCCAATTGAACCGGCATCGGCACCTGTTATTTCTGCTAATTCTTCAGGGCGCCCGGGACGAACAGTTGCACCAAGTTTGTTTTCTAATTTCGCTTCATTTACATCATCATTACCAAGCATCAATACTAAAACCGGCTTCCCATCGGAAATATATACCCTGGATTTTGCACATTGTGTTTCGTTAATTTTTAGAAATTCACAAAGTTCATCAATCGTTCTGACATTGGGTGTATGAATCTCTTTTAATGCTTCACTTTTCTTATCTCTCGATTTGCCATCTACAATCGATGTAGCAACCTGAAGGTTAGCAGCATAACCACAATTTTCACAGTACGCAACTGTATCTTCGCCAGCATCGGATTTAACCATAAATTCTTCTGAACCAGTGCCTCCCATAGCACCACTAAAAGCACCAACAACAAAATACTTTAGCTTACATCTATCAAATATTGCTCTGTAAGCCTTGTCGTGAAGCATATAAGATTTATCGAGTGCATCATAAGATACATCAAATGAATAAGCATCCTTCATCAGGAATTGTCTTCCTCTTATAACACCACTTCTGGGTCTTGGTTCATTTCTGAATTTAGTCTGTATCTGATACCAAATCTGAGGCATATCTTTGTAGGATTTTAAAACATTTCGTGCATGAAATGTCATAATCTCTTCGTGAGTAGGTGCTAAAACATATTCCCTGTTTTTTACATGAAAAAGTGTATCACCGAATGCATTTACCCTGTCGGTTTGTTCCCAAATTTCTGTTGGGTTTAATGCTGGCAAATGAAATTCCTGTCCCCCAATATTGTTCATTTCCTCTCTGATAATTTCAGATATCTTTCTTATCACTTTATACCCTAGAGGAAGAAAGGAGTAAATTCCTGCAGAAATCATTCGTATCATTCCTGCACGGAGCATCAAAATATGGCTTTGCACGACTGCATCGGTGGGAACTTCTTTTAGTGTGGGAACAAAGTAAGTACTTAATTTCATAATCTGTTTACTTTAATTTCATTAAATTGCAGGAATTTTTTGATTAAAAGATTGAAAATATTGTGTAAAAATACTGATATGAACAAGTTATTCAAAAGATAGTACCCTTTAATAAATCTACTCATCAATACAATATTATGGAGTAATTATGATTTCCGTAAGCAATCCGTGGCACAATGTTACACCAGGCAATGATATTCCCAAACTTGTAAATAGTATAATTGAAATTCCTAAGGGATCTAAAGGAAAGTACGAACTTGATAAAATTAAAGCGGATTGCTTAAACTCGACAGGGTGCTATTCTCTTCTGTACATTACCCTGCAAATTACGGATTCATTCCTCAATCATATTGTGCGGATAAGGACCCGCTTGATATTCTTGTTATTTGTTTTATTGACGTTGATCCGCTCTGTATCATTGAATCTAAAGTAATTGGTGTAATGCGAATGGTAGACAATGATGAAGAAGATGACAAAATAATTGCGGTTGCAAATAATGATATGGCAGTGAATTATATTAATGATATTTCCGAACTTCCACCACATACGGTTGTGGAATTAAAAAGATTTTTTGAGGACTATAAAAAGCTTGAACATAAAGAAGTGGTGGTTGAAAATTTTTTAGGAAAGGATGAAGCATATAAAAGTGTTAGTGACGCAATAACTCTGTACAAAGAGAACATTGCAAAGTTAATATTAGGTGGATAGATAAAGTTATGCTATTTTCAGTCTCACACTGGTTTATAAGTTATACTTTATCCCGCATTCGTAATAATTATTAAATAATGAAAGCAACCTCATCACCTTTTCGGAGGAATAAACAGCATTATTTAATCTCCGGCAGGTGCCATCAATTCAGGTTTATCATAATTCTTTTGGGATTTGTTATTACAAATATAAAAAGAGAAAACCGTTATTTAATTACAATGTCTTTCTGATGTTTTGTTTGTAATTATCCGTTCTTTAACTATGTTAAAGCGGTTTATATCATTTTGTCATACTTAATTTATTACAAACATTATCTAATATACGGGAGCTTTATGGCAGAGCGAGTAGTAAAAAAATTCAAGTTTTACGATCTGATAATGGCAGCATTTGTTACAATTCTGCTTTGTTCAAATATTATAGGTGCTGAAAAAGTTGTTTCGATCGCGGGCTTTTCTTTTGGCGCCGGGATTTTGTTTTTCCCCATAAGTTATTTTTTTAACGATATTCTAACGGAAGTTTATGGTTATGCAAGATCAAGAAAGGTAGTCTGGGCAGGATTCGCTGCTATGGGTTTTGCATCTTTTATGTCCTGGGTTGTAGTCTCTTTGCCGCCTGCACAAGGATGGATTCATCAGGCTGCATATGAAGTCGTATTCGGTCAAACTCCCCGAATAGTCG
>JARRKK010000072.1:0-1164 GCA_037388105.1 Ignavibacteriaceae bacterium
ATTGCTTATAAGTATTATGAGCACATATACGGATTTAACTCAAAAGCCGAGTACTATACAATAGCCATGTTTCTTAAATCCCGGATCATTTTCAGGTACATTAACAAGCAGTTTATAAAATAGACCTTCATCACAAAAAGCTAGTGATCGCCAGCTGAACAGATCGAGCGGTAAATGCGGATTTCCCTGCAGTTCAGTCATGCGAAAATCCAACCATTCTTTTATCATACCGGCTGTTTCATTCTCACCACATAGTTTTAAAGCAGCATAAGCATCAATATTACCCTCTTCATGACCCACAGGATTTCCCATTGAATCAAATTCGTGTAGCTGATAGTCGTTATGTGGCTGTGAGGAATTTTTTGGTCCCCATCTCCAGCCATGCTGTATAAATCCTCCATGCCCGGTAGGATCATCAATATAAAAATCAAGAAGAAGATTTTTAAGAAACATGGCTATTGTATAGTACTCGGCTTTTGAGTTAAATCCGTATATGTGCTCATAATACTTATAAGCAATAAGCAACCAGGCATTATCTCCCATCCATCTATCACAGATAAAAGGATTGTATGAATTATTTAAATCAACATTCTGATAAAAACCTCTCGCTTCCCCATTATAAAAAAAGTTTTGCCTATTAAGAATTTGATTCGATGAATCTGTCCGTGCTGCATAGAAATCCAGTATTCGCTCTGCTCTCTCTTTTTCTCCCGACAAGATAAAAGACATTGCTGTAACCGCATTATTAAAAGTTTGACCAGAATTATCTTCCATCGCAGGAACGAGCCAGCCATCTATTGAGAAATTATCCTGGATATTTTTCAGATACTCAAGAACTAAGTCCTCTTTATTTATCTTTAAAGGAGACGGCTGATTTAATGGTTCATTTAAATGTACTTGATTATTACCAGCAAACAAATTTGAAAATAAATATCCACTGAGTAAAAGCAGCTGAAATAATCTTTTAAAGATATATATTCTTTCCATTTACATATTACCTTGCTGAAAAACGTTTACAACACCAGTAATTTACGAACCTACCTGATTACTATTTGAGGAGGCACATTTTTCTACTGAATATTTTTCCACCGGCTTTCAAGACGTAAAAATATATTCCGCTGGAAAGTCCTGATGCATCATATTCTATTTTATAATCTCCAGAGC
>JARRKK010000072.1:1191-12124 GCA_037388105.1 Ignavibacteriaceae bacterium
TTCTATCTTCATTAACAAGTGTTGCTATTTCATTTCCCAAAACATCAAAGACTTTTAATGAAACAAATCCATTGTCAGCAATTCTAAATTCGATATTTGTACTCGGGTTGAAGGGATTCGGATAATTATTTTTTAATTCATATCGTTCTGGAATTTCAACTTCTTCCTGTACATCAGTAAGATCAGGGACAAAGCCAATCGCATCGAGCATTGGCTGAATCTCGGGGTTGGACATAAAGTTATTCCAGAGAAGCTGCGAACGGTAATTTTCTATCATTACTATTATTGGTCCTTGGTCTATTGCAAGATAACTGCTGGCAAACCAGCCTACATCAAGATTAAAAGCATCTTTAAAACCATAAACTCCCCAAAGACTTCCGCCGTATTCGTAAAGGAAACTCTTTAGTGCATTTATAGATTCTATCGGTGTATAAGGCATTGAAGAAAGTGCTGCAGTGGGCGATATTGTTCCATTATCTCTGTTACCACTAAAATCTGGTTCATGAGCTAGATATCCAAACGGATCATCACTTGCAGTTAGTCCCCAGGTATCTTGATCATAGCCAGGATAATTATGCGGATTATCTATACAATATGCCCGGTTAATTAAAGTGTGATTTCTGTTATTTATGAAATAATTTGTATACGCATCCTTCTTATTTCTAGGATCAAAACCAAGAAATGAATAATGTGTGAAGAATAGTGGTCCACCATAGGGCCAGCCAACATAAAGCGGAATTTCGTAGTACGAATTGCCATTTAAATAATTGGAACTGCTTGCCCACCCTGAATGATATAGTTCAGCAGGTATAGGGTGAGTTGGAGATGCAATTGCAAGAAGATATGTAATCATGGTCTCATTAGGACCTCTTAGAGGAAAATTCATCATCCAGTTATAGTTTGGAGACCAATGCCAGTATAGAAAATTCCCATTATCTTTTCGGTACCAATCCCATTCAACCTCTTCCCATATTGACGTTATAAGATTCCTGATTTGTTCTTCATCTGTATTATTCTGATTAAAATACTGTCTTGCTGTTAACAGGCCCTGTATCATAAATGCAGTTTCTACAAGGTCTCCTCCATTATCATATTGACTAAATGGTATTACATTGCCCGTTGTTCCATTCATCCAGTGAGGGAAAACGCCGTGAAACCTGTCAGCTGTGTTTGATAAAAAATTCAATATTTTAAGCATTCTGGCAATCCCCAGTTCCCTGGTGATGAAACCTCTTTCAATTCCAACAAGCAACGCCATTATACCAAACCCTGAACCGCCCGTTGTTACAGTTTCACCAGAGCCCAAACGTTCGCGTGCTAAACCAGAAACAGGATGTGCATAATCCCAGAAATATTTAAAAGTTGCTTGCTGTACCGTATCTAGTAAAACTTCGTCAGTTGCTGATGTTGTTGACGCTGTGACTGCTGAACTTAGATCCGATTCATTTCCACTGTAATCAAAACCAGAGATTTTATAACTGTACGTTTTAGGAGGAATGCCTGTATTATTATTATAATAAGTAGCATTAGCAGGTGCTGTCCAAATTATTTGGTAGTCACTACTGTCTGCTCTATAAATTCTGTATCCCGCAAGATCAGTTTCGGTGTTTGGTGTCCAGGTAAGATTTATTTGGCTATGGAATCCGGTGGCGCTTAAACCTGCCGGGATAGATGGGGGTATTGTATCAATATCGCTTATTGCAATCATCCTGATTTCATCAAGGTAAATTGTATGAAGACTTCCATCAGGATTATCCTGACCAAAATAAATAGTTTTGATCTGTGTTAAATCCGCATTGCCGGGCATCTGGATAAATGGAGATAATGGAATGGAAATCTTCATCCAATGATCTTCTTCTATTTTATTAATAAAGTTTGAAAGTTTTTGCTTTGGAGTTTTACGATTTTGTGTGTCTTCAATATAAATGACTGGAAGTGAAGCAGAATCTATAACAGCAAATGAAAATGTCCAAAATGTAATAGAATCTTTTACTGTAACATCGTGCGATATCCATCCCTGCTCTGCTACAGCAATACCCCAATCTCCACCTGTAACAGATTTCCATCTTAATCTTAATGCATTAGTCCCGGAATACTTATTTTCAATGTCAACTGGAAATTTATCACCGTTAGCTAATACAATAATACTTGGACTATTATAAAAGCCAAAAATGTTGTCTATATCTCTTAACACGTCTTCATAAATTTCTACACCGTACTTGTTTGCCAGCCGGGCATTATATTCATTCACGTATTTTTCAAATTTAAGAAGCGTTACTTGTGATATTAATTGCTCTTTCAATCCACCATAACTCATGGAATAACTGGTTGTGTCTTTTTTCCTATCTATCAGTTGAAATACTGAATAACCTTCATCAAGTTTTACAGGACCATACACATCTCCAATATTCATTTGAGAAACGATTCTTCCAATTTCACCATATTGAGTAATGGAGAAGAAACCAAATTCACCGCCTTTATTTTTTAACGAATCTCTCTTTGTGTATTGCCTTGCTAAATCTCTTATATTTACCCCTTTTGAAAGTTCATTTAACACTGTTTCAATTACCTCAAGACTGTCAGTGAGCACTTCTGCAATGTTTACTAATTCAAGTGGAATATCCCTCCAATCAGCCTGTTTATATATTGAATAAGCTTCCTCTTCTGAAACCTTTATAGAATCAAAAAAACTTGCCATTAACATTTTGGATAAATAGGAATCCTCCCACATACTCATATATTTTTTTACATCAGGAGTATTCTCCAACCCTTTTTTAATTCCTTCAGCTGTTAGCAATTGATCTTCAATAAATTTCCTTATGTAAGATGATAATGAAGCTCGTATACTTAATTCATCTAAATCTCTTACAAAAAATCCATCCTGACTCAATTGATTTAAAAAGTATTCTACTTTTACAGGATTTTTACTAAAGCTAATAAATGTTTTTTCTTTAGAATCCGAATCAAGTAGTTGTAAAATGGAACTTACTTCCACTCCTCTCAAATAATATTTGCTCTCGTTTACTTCAGAATCTTGATTAGAATATTTTTCGTTGAATGCTGGTACAATATTTTTTACAAGGATTTCAAATATTTCCTTATCAGCAGTAATTTTAAACTTTGTGAAAAAGTTGTGGTAAAAATCTAAATACGTTCTTTGCTCTGCTCTTGTCTCTACAATTCTTTTTACATCATCATAAACCATTTCCGGACTTTTTAATTCCGGATTATTAACAACATCCATTAATTTTAAAATATAAAAGCCATCTTCAGATTCTATAGGATGAGTAATTTTACCCGGTTTAAGTTTATAAACGCTATCTTCAACAATCTTTGCCATTGAACCAAATGTTATTTCCTTTGGATTCCCCGAATTTTCAGGACGTGTGGCAAGCAATGAATCAAAAGATGATCCAGCACTAAGTAAATTATAAATTTTTCGCAGCTCTTCTTTATTATTCGAATAGATAAAATTTACTGTGAGTAATTTTTTAATTCTTTCAATTCCTTCATCGATTTCATCCAGCTGGTAAGAAGTTTTATTTTTTATCTCGAGATTATACAAAGCATCTCTTATAAACATATTTTCCAATGGAGTGGTAATGTTTTTAAAGAGTGCAGAATTGTTATATCCTTTTTCCCTGGCATCAAGAGCTAAAAGCTTTTCAGCTATTAACTGATGTAAAAACTCCTCCTTGACAGCAAATTTGTCACTGTTCTGCAAAAGTTTTGGTTGAACACTAAAATCAAATCTTTCTTTAAACTCAGACTCATAGATTTTATCATTACCAATTTTTGCAACTATCTTTTGTTCCTGAGCATAAGGAATTCCAAAGATTGCAAAGGAAAAATATAATGTGATTAAATAAAAATTCATTATTTCTGATTGGTATTGTAATCATATTCTTTTAATTCATTAACCCGACAAAAATTACGAGTCTAATTATGATCAAGCTTTATTAGTTTGTCATTAGCTATATGTTAAAAATGAACACCAACAGTAAATCTATTCGCGCTATTTAATCTACCATAATCAGCCCATGCATAATCAAAGCTAATATATGATGTTCCTGAAAAACCAACTCTAGCACCTGCACCGAGAACAAGTCCCCCTTCTGAATCTTCCAGAAATAAATCGCGGTAACCTCCTCTTAATGCAAATGTACTGAGAAACATCCATTCACCACCGATATTAATTCTTTCAGAATTATCATTTGAGTGCATAGCATCCGACGAGACAATCAGTTGGGTCCAGGGGGTTAATTCAAGAGTATAAGATAAGCCCACTCTAAACAAAGTAGGCAAGTTAAATGATCCTGTTCGGATTTCAGAAGGAAGTCTCGGATGATCTCCATATTTATCAGGATCAGCATCATAATTAAAATATAAATCTCTTCCGTCGTAAGAGGCACTGGGACCAAAGTTTGATACGCTGGCTCCAATTTTTAACCCTTTTATCGCAGTATCATATTGTACCCCAAAATTCAAAGCAATAGCCACCAGGCTTGTGTTATAAATCGTCTCCTGTATATAATTAATTGCAATACCTCCAGATACCCTGTCTGTAAGCCTAATACCATACGCAAGACCTAATGCTAGATTAGTAACTTCATAATAAAGACCGGATCCGCTTTCATGTTCTACTGTCCTTATTTCAATTTCACCGGAATTCAATGAGGTAACCTGAAGTGCAAACGTACCTATACCTTCTAAATACACGGCAGCTGTAGCATAGTTATATTTTATATCTGCAAGCCATTGATTATAAGTAAACTGGATATCAACAGCTTCTATCCATCCTAAACTTGCAGGGTTATAGAAAGCTGCCGAGGCCTCGCTAGAAAGTGATGTGCCTGCATTTCCCATAGCAACAAATCTTGAGCTCGGCTCTATTTTTAGAAACTGTCCGATTGTTGTACCAACTTTACTTTGACATAAAATATTTGTGGTATTTATAACAAAAATCATTATAAGATAAATTGTATTTATTCTCTTCATTGCTTTCATGGCTTATTTAATTATAGCAAATTTGCCAATGAAGTCATCTTCACCAGTGGCTTCAACATGGAAAATGTATAAACCGGGAGCTACTTCTAAATTATCCTTAGTACGCAAATTCCATGGAATATAACCCTGGAATCCGGAATCCTGCTGTAGTGTTTGTACTAACTCACCCGTAACAGTATAAATTCTTACTGTTGCATTTACAGGCAGTGCTCTGAATTCTATTCTTCTATCTCCACGACCTGTTTGTGCGTATGGTGCTTGTTCAAAGGATGCTATCCCCAAATACGGATTTGGAACTACATAAGGCTTTTGATTATAATCTGTTGTTTGCTTTGTTAAATCTATGAAAGAAGTATCGGTTACAAATCTAAATATATCTGCTTTATTAAACGGCACATTAATAGTAATTTGATAAACATCACCTTCCGAAGGGAAAATTGAATTTTCATATTTAGGTCCATTAACCGTATCTACAGTTACTCTCCAAACCGGTAATCTAACCCCTGCAGAGTTCCTTGTAAGTATATCTATATATTCATCATTCCTGCTAATAGTCTGATTACCATCCGAATCAAAGAATCTAAAATCAAATTGAGATTCACCACCTGATTTTGGTAAACCCATTATTTTGAATTTTGTGAAAACTGACGGAACACCAACAGATGCTATAGATGTATCAACAACCACGTCAGAAAATAATATTAAATAATCTGCCGGGTAGTCAGGTCGTTCAGCATTAGCAGGGGTTGAAGTGTTTGAAATCCTGACTTTGAGCACCAGGTTTGATTTACTATTTGGTAAGAATCCTGAATTAAGAGTATCGAATTCAATAGCCGGTTGAGTAAATACGAGCGGTAAAATGCCCTGTCCCACAGGTCCTCTGCCTAAGGCTAACAAATCACTTCCCCCAACAAATATAGTATCATTCCTCCCACCTGTTACATCATACATTTCATACTTGTTTGCCCTGATTGAATCGTCAGGAGATTTAAACCGGATTTCAAAAGTATGATCTTTTGGTACAATATCAGGATTAGGAATAGTAAGTGAAACATCCCCTACACCATATCCCTGAACATGTTCTAAATTCCTATAATTACCGCCTATATACCCAGGAGCTTGTGCATTAGGATAAACTATGACAACATTCCTGGGGAGGATTATACCTCCTCTTAAAGTCTGATTAACTGAAATAGCATTTTCAGAAGGATAAATACTTAATTCTTCTATACCTCTGTCATAAGAAGTGACAGCATAGAAATAACGCTGTCCATTTATTGCTGTTGTATCTTTAAATGTATGTCTTAAACCGGAATCAGAACCCAAGTAAAACTGAATTCCTTCAACTGATATATCGGTGTAATCAAGTATGCCGTTATCAAGATCAAAAACAGCTAAAGCTTTACCGGGTCCTATAAGTCCAATACCCTGGGCATCATAAATTATTTGAGGATCCAGAAAACTTTCATCTGTACTCCGGTATATTTTGTATCCTTCAAAGTCGTTTGTATTTGTTATTGGATCAAATGCATCTTCTGCCGCATTATCCCAGTTAAGATTAACAAAATGGTCTCCTGCATATGCTTGAAGAGTAGGAAGAGGGGGAGGAGTAGCAAACTGGTAATTTGCATCATATATAGTTTGTACAACCTGAACTGTTTTAGTCATCTGATGCAAGTCTGCTCCAAAAGCAAGAGCCAGACTAAATCTTTCAGTTTTTGCAGTACCCAAATAGAATGGACCTGACGCAAACAGGAAACCGATATTATAATTTGTTACACCTAACGAATATTCAAATGGATCTGGACCAGTCCACATATCATATAATTTCTTGGGCCACATATTGGCATCCATAAAGAAAATAACATTATCTGTGGGTCCTATTCCGCCGGCCCCAACTCTGATTCTGTTCAGCTTAAATCCCGTCAGACCAATTTGGTCAGAGTCATTTAAATCTGTTCGATCAAAATTAGGTTCCCCCAAAGTTGGGATAGAATCATTTTCTCCTGTATCAAATGTACCGAAGATACCATCCGCTCCTGTATCATTAGCAAGAGTCCAGTCTAAATCCTCATCCCCAGTCCACCAGATACCACTTTGATAAGCAGGCCGAAGCCTGAAATTTGCATATCGGTTTAATTTTGTTGTATCATAGTTGGCAGCAATATAATTTATAATGTTACCCTGTCCGACTATTTTTTCCCCAGGTCCACCATCTCTTTTTTCATCAGTAATTCCATCCTCATCATTATCTATTCCATCAACCGGGTTTCCCGGTGTTTCCAGGTATGCATAACCAAGATAACCCGTGTTTCCAAATTGACCATGACCATTGTAATCCCAGGTATAAACCAGGTCCATTCCGTTGGTGGTATCATAAAATGCATTATCGTCATCACTTTCATAAACTAAATCGAACGGACTTAGCGAGCGTCCCCCGACTCCAGAATCCATATATAGTCCGAATATTACGTTATAATTGTAAGTAGTTGTACCTTCATTTGAAATATCATAATGCCAAAAAATAACATCGCGCGACTGAATATTAGCCCATTGAAATCCTCTTTGGTTTACACTAAGGGCCATACCTCGTCTGGTATTATCGCGAGAATCAGGATAAAAATTCCATTTACTATAATAATCATCGTCATACACACAAAAACTTTCTTGATCAGCATTTGGTCTTTTGCCAAAATAGCCATTCCAGGAACCTCTCCAACCGGGATCATCCGGATCATTTCGTTTATCATACCATTCGTCCGGCCAGGTTCTGGGGTCATAACTTACTGCCGGTGACCTACCCACATTTATTGTAGGGTCTAATTGAAGATAACCTGGTCGCGGATTGAACCTTTGGACTCTTCCAGTAGTGGGATTAGTCTCCTGTCTTTCACGATAACCTGTCTCCATTATATAAAAATCTTGCAACTGGTTATTAACAAACTCTTGCAGTCTAGCCAAAACAAATGGAGTTACACCATCACTGTAATTTTCCAATGAACCTTTTGGCCATTCCATTGAATGGAAAATTGTATAATCAACGTTGCCATCATAATTTCCCGCCATACCATAATTAAAAAACATTGTACGAATTCTGTTTGCATCATGTGTCCCTTGTCTGACATAATCCTCTTTACCTCTTTGATCTATGGGAACAACATCCAGATACTGTGCCTGTATACTTGTCGTAAAAATCAAACCTATGATCCCTAATAAATATCTTAGGAATATATACATCATATTAAAATTCTTAGTTAGCATTTATTTTTAATTACTCCTAAATGATATTCCAAATTCAATTCTTCGCGGTGCATTTAATCTATTAGGGTCTAATGGTTCACCAGGTCTGATTGTTAAAGATGTTGTAGGCCTTCCAGTGTCAGAATAAACGAATCCGTTACTATAATATTGATTAAATAAATTAAACACACGCAGAAATGCACTGAAATTCACAACACCAATGTTGAAATATTTCTCCGCTCTTAAATCTACAGTTGCATAACTTGGTTTTCGGCCTGAATTCGTTTCTTGTTCCGTCATAAAACCGACCCCTAATTCAGGTGTATATGGTTGCCCTGATGCATATCTTATTATTGTGCTTATTGAAAAATCATCTGGTACAAAGTAAAGTGCTGTAACATTTAACGTATGTCTCTGATCCCATGTAAATGGTATGCTACGTGGACGGGGGTCTTCACCACCCAAAGCCCGGTTGGCAGTTTCATCAGGATCACTTGAATTACCATTAGCAAATAAAAGACTATAATCCAAAGATGCACCAAAATGGTTAACAGGGCGTTGAACGATTGATAATGTTATCCCGGATACGCTTCCATAGTCAACATTGGTGTTCCTTGCATATTGCCCGAAGTTATAAGTTTCTATAACTTCTGTTCCTAGGAGATCTCTGATATCTTTGTAAAAGAATGTTAAATCAATTCCAAGATTATCATTCAAAGCTTGTTTTATACCAACTTCATACTGCACTGTAAGTTCCGGTTTCAGGTCCGGGTTTCCCAAATAATCCTGATCATAGGTTGCACCACCAGTTAAAAAATCCAACACCTCGTAATTTGCATTTTCATACAAAGCGCTGTATGGGGACATCTGGTAAAAATGTCCATATGAAAAATGCAAGGCAGATTTATCAGTTAGAGGGAATCCAAAACCAAGTCGTGGGGCTAAAGAGTGCTTTACCGTTGCTGGTACAAGTTCTGAACCTGGAACTCCGCTAATGGTATTCGCAGGATTCTGTAAATTACTAGGTACATATGCATTCGGATCGAAATATTCGTATCTCAATCCGGCTCGTACAACCAAATCACCTAATTCAATTCTATCCTGGATGTAAATAGCTCCCTGGTTTGGTTTATATGTTTCAACCTTTTTAAAACGTGGATCAAGAGGATCTATTTCTTTAGGTTGCAATCTTACAATATTTGTTATTGAATCAGATTGTATAACAAGCTGGCCTGGAGGACCAAACTGAATTTCATTTATCTGACCCTCAATTCCTGCTTCAAAATAATTTGCCTTGTTTATCTGCCAAGTATAATTAAGTTTTAAAATTCCAAAATTTGTAGTTTGTGAGTTACGTCCATAATCAACTCCCTGGATTATAGCACCAAATTCATATCCATCAATACTTTTAGGATAATCAGCTTCAAGATATCTTGGATCATAAATAGACTCATATTTATATTCTTGATAATCATAATAATTATGGCGGGCACTAATTTTATAAAACATTACATTAGAGATTGTATGAGTAAAATCTATTCCATGGTTTATGGAAAATACTTTCCAATCTTTCTGCCCATCCGGTACCAATCGATATCCGTAGCTATAAACCTTTCCCCACAAATCATTAAATATACCTACATAACTAATTGTAATTTTATCTATAGAATTATTCGTTATTTTAAACTGACCACTCCATTCATCATAAGGATTCATCGACACTTTTTCCCCATCACCAGTAGGATAAACAATTCCCGCAGATATATCATTGCTATCGGTTGGAACAAATCTTCTTTCACCATACAAGTATCCATCGTTAAAAAACCTTCTTCCACTCAATAAAAAAGTTGTGTTTGGTACGACGGGACCACTTAAGGTTAACTGATAATTTTGAATTGATTGAGGTAAAAAATCCTGGTTGTTAGGATAATTTGTATTATCCAGTGGTAAATAATCTCCCAGATAAACTTCTCCGGAAAATGCAAATTTATCTGTACCGCTTTTTAATGTTGCATTTATTACTCCCGACATTGCCTGTCCATATTTTGCATCAAAAGTTCCGCTTACTATCGAGACCTCTTCCAGTATTGATCGATCAAGTGTAAGACTTGCCGAATTATCATAAGGGTTGTTCATAGTTACACCATCAACCTGGAATTGAACTTCCCCGTTTCTCCCGCCACGAATATGTACATCATTATCACCTGAGCGAACAACACCAGCCTGAAGAGTAATTATATCAGTTAAATTCTGAACGGGCAGCGATTCTATTTCTTCAGAAGTAACAGTTTTTACAGAACTAGTTTGATTAAATTCGACAACTGGTCTTTCAGCAGTTATAACAACAACATCACCTTCAATTACCTCGGGATTAAGCGTAATATCCAGATTTGTAGTCTTATCAACACTTATAACAACATTCTGAATAATTTTAGTTTGATATCCTATATATCTGAACTGAACAGTAATTGTGGCAGGGCTTATATTTAAAATCGAATAGTAACCATCTACATCTGTTGCTGCTCCCTGCATTGTGCCATCAATTAAAATATTAGCTGCAACTAGAGGCTCACCATTTTCATCCTTTACAGTCCCTGATAATTTACCAGTCTGAGCCATACACATAAAAGAATATAGAAGGAAGAAAAAGACTACTTGAAGATATTTTGTCCAACAGAGAAATTTT
>JARRKK010000072.1:12159-13676 GCA_037388105.1 Ignavibacteriaceae bacterium
TTGTAACACACGGTTCATGGTGTTCCAAATGTTAATAATTTAATTTATTAATCTAATGGTTAAAAGTATAGGGATTATTCATCCCTATACTTTTATATTACTTTTACTTGAGAAGAATCATCTTATGTACTTTAGTATTAATAACTTGAGAATTTGATGAATTTTCAACTTTTAATTGGTAGAAATAAACACCAGACGATAAACCGTTTCCAATAAATTTAAATTCATCATTACCCGCCGGTACATTCGTTTTCTTCATTTCAGAAATAAATTGTCCCAATATATTATAAACAGATAATGTTACATCAGCATTTACGTTAATTGAGTATTTTATTGTGGTAGACGGATTAAACGGATTGGGATAATTTTCGAACAGAGTAATAGATGTTGGGATCGAAACATCTTCACCAACACCAACCGGCTGATTAGCAGGACCAAGCACTACCCATGCTGGTGATAACTGACCTTTATCTCCATTCCACCCTTTGAACCACCAAGCATCGGCATAATAGTTGGAATTAATATCGTCGAATACATCTATATCTTTTACCGATGCTCCAATAAATACAACGCTATCACCTAAATCTGCGGGATAAGAAAACTGCTCGAAAGGAATTTTTAACTCAACGGTGTAGCCATTGTCAACTTCAGTAATATCATTAACGTTGGTAAGATCTCCTAACATTAGGCTAAACTCAACACCGGCAGTATCGGCCATACCAATTAGATCATCACCTGCCTGACCAGCACCCGATGAATCAATATTTACCGTCAATGCCTTTACACCTCCCATGATACCACTTCCACTCACATAATTTCTTGAAACCATATAGAAAGTAATTCCATCTTTTCTATTTCCTTCACCTGGTATGGTAACTATTTGATCTGTAACATTAGCAGATACATATAGATTTGCATCATCATAAGTCAGCCGGTAGTTTACTTCCGGACCATCCACAACAGTAGGGTAATTATTCCAGTCAGTTTCCTGATATCCGCTTGCCCAATTTCCTGTACCTTTTATTGAATCGAAGGCGGCTCCATCTCCGGGATTGTATAATCAACCGGAGGTATTAGATTAGCGGATGAACCGGTAGTTACATTTGGGTCAAGGAATAAAGCTGAATAATACCAAGTTTCATTCCATTCATTACCCCACCATGTTTTATTGAATCTATTATTGGTGGCACTTGAATCCATGAATCCATCTCCATCCCACATACAAAAGCTAAATGGAATTATATCCCCATTAACATCGAAACCCATTGAGTCAATGCTCATCCGGTGTTCCGATATCCATCCCAGATCGGGTAAGGAATCGTATGACATACCTCCAATAACGGAAGTAAATTGCTCCCATTGTGTCAAGGTAGTATCACCACCGCCTTGCACTCTGATTTCACCCTAACAACAACCAACCACCTAGACACCACCTCACTCATCAAACACCACCTAAAAAACAAAAATCCAAACATCCAAACCAAAACAATACATATCCTAACCAACCTACATAACCA
>JARRKK010000073.1:0-12728 GCA_037388105.1 Ignavibacteriaceae bacterium
TTAAATTCGGTATTAAGAGCCGGCTGCTGTAAATAATTTTTCCTCTTGTTGTCGGATCAGCATCCGGATCGTTATCATCAATTTTTGCTTTTGTCTGGATGTAATAATAATACGGTGCACCTGATAAAACGGTTGTGTCTAAATATACATGTTCAAATTCTATATCTTCTGGACCCGATGAATAAATTTCCCGATAAAAAACTGAGTCCTGGTTTGTAAGTCTTTTTAAAATCCTATATCCTTCAAAGTTTGGCATGTTCTCAGCTTCAGGATTTCTCCAGGTTAAAAACACACCATCTTCTAAACCGGAACCTCTGATAAAAAATGCTTCGGGTGGAGGCGGAGCCTGCGGTATCCGGTAATCATGTTCAAAATTCCATTTAGCTCGCCATGCTGCAGTCATAACAGAATCAAGACCCATACTTATCCACCTGTCTTTTCGTTTTTCCATCTCCGTTGCATCAAGCGGAAAAATAAAATTAGATGGAAGCCATCCTGTAACCGGATCTGGCATATTAGGCGGATCTTCTAATGTTCCCTTAAGCCATTTTTCTCCAATTTCCTTTGCTTTCTCAAAACCTATACCTGCGATTCCTACAGCATAGACAAAACGTAATTTATGTTGTGGAGGAAACTCATATGGTCCAAAACTGCAGAAATTTTTTGAATTAACTGAAGCTATTGTACCTCCGGTAAATTCAGAAAAATTAGCAGTGCCAAGTTCATCATTATTTATCATGTGATAAGTATCGGGGAAGCTATTAGGCATTATTTGCCGATTTGAAAATCCACCGCTTATAGCCCAATAGTTTTTACTTCCATATTGGTCTTCTCCCGGATTTGGATTAGGAATTCTTGTCTCTGTGCCAATATAGGTTACCTTAGGCTGAAGAAAGTCGTCAACATCCAGAGCCGGATCAAGGTAAGGCAGTTGTGAAGCATGAAGGATACTATAAAAATTAAAATTCGTAAACATCAGCCTGCCATTTTGAGTTACCATCGGTGCACCCATATCATCACCCGTTGTTTGAGGATCATCGGCACTGTAAAAGTAAAACACTCTCATAGAATCACCGGGTCTGGCACCATAATAATGCTGCCACAGGTAGCCATAGTTTGGTCTGTCGGGCAAGGAAGGAGAAATACCTGTAGAAAAATAATTATTTGTGTTACCCATACCCATTGAGAAATAGAAATTGTGTAATGTATCTTCAACCACTGTTGTATCTCCCCCGGGTTGAATATGATCAACTCCTGTATTTGTTAATTCTACTTCTATTATTAAATAATTATCATTGAATGTTTGACTCCAGAATAACATTTTACGATGAACCTCTACACCTACTACATTCTTGTAAGTTGATTCAATAATCTGATCATAAGATCCCCCAGTAAATTTATCTGGATCGTATGTACCGAAATCATTTATGTCCACCGGAATCCTGTTAATTGAAAAATCAGCATACTTATACCGGATGTAATTTGTAAGTGGAACTGAAACATTACCAAACAATATATAATCGTTGATGGGTCCGAATACAGCAGCCGGGAAAAGTGAATCATCCGGAGCTGTCCAATCTGTACAGGCTAACCTAAATCCCGAGCCAAGATAATTTTCATTACCCTGCCCCCTGTGTTGAAGAAGATCATAATCATTTGGAAAAAATCCTGCTCTAAAGTCCAGTGTAAGTTTATCTCCATTCGCTGCAACTCCTCCCCATATCCGACTGATTTTTGTTTGGGCAATTTCAAGATTCGGGTCCGGGTCCTGGGAATAAACTGCTGTACTCAAAACTAAGATTAACAACACTATCAGCAAAAAATGATATCTCATTTTACTTTGGAAAAGACTCCATTAAAAATTTACTCTAATACCAAACCATACATCCCTTGGCTCTCCAGCTATAAAGTATGTGTAGTCGGGATTATCTATGTATGGTTTATCATCAGATCTTAGGTCTCCCGGACTATCGTTACCGGGAAGGTATAAACCGGGGTTTTGATTTCTCCTTTCATCAAATTCCGGAGAATCATACATTGGTAATCGTAAAGATGCTAAATAATTTTCAGTATCAGTCCATTCAATAAAATTTCCCGGATCATTCGAGTCCCTACGAAATGCATAACCCTCGCTCATCCAGTTAACTTTGAAATTGAAAACGTTACTTATATCTACATATAGGGTTGTAAATACTCCAAGTATTTCAAAAGATTTGCCAATTCTGAGATCTATCATATAATAATCCGGCCATTGCATATTATTACTAACATGAAGATTATTAAGAGGATTGTAAGTGAAATACTCACCAGCCCTCCATTCTCCGAAGATTGTCATTCGCCAGTTTGATAGCAAATTTTCAACCCAATCACCGGATGAATTATCATCAGAACGGAACGATATATTTGCATTCAATCTTGGTTGAGGCAGGAACCTGTCCTCTTCCTCCTGGTAGAATGCTTCATCCTCATTCAAAGGAACATCGGATACACGGGCATTTCCTGTGAGACCGGATTTTTTAAGTAAATAATTAAAATTAATCCAGCCGGAAATCCACGTGTTATCATTTTTTGTAATATTAATTTCTAACCCTTCGATGTCTTCATAGTTATTGTTTTCCCATCTGTCATAATCTACTGTTCCATTAATATTTATATAATTCACATCCCCGGTTTGACCCGCCGCATCTTTATAATAACCGGAAAGCGTACCAATTATATTCTTACCGAAATCGTATGATAATCCGAGCTCATAAGAGATGGTTTTAGGGGGTTCAAGATTTGGATTAGACATTTCATAAAGACCGTTCTTATCGTACCTGTACCTGTACAAATACATAGTATAATAAGGCGGATTTGATCTGAAATGACCGTAATTGAAATAGAATTTTGCGCGTTCTGTCACAGGAAATGCTAATCCTAATCTGGGACTAATAATAAAATGATTTTTAATTGGTTCAAGAAAACCAGGATTTTCCTTGTCATATTCAACCCATTTTTCCCAGATTAAGGAACGACCTGAAGCAAGTATATTATAAAACGAATCAGCAGCTTCACCGGCATTTCTGGGAGCACCACCGAATGCAGATGTAAATGCATTTGCGAAAACCATAATAATAATCTAGTCGGACACCAAGATTAGCAATTATACCTTCATATGTAATCTGGTCCTGAATATAAAAACCTGTTTGACTTGGAACCCTGTGATAATTATATTCGTAACTGTTATATGGTCCCGTCCTATTCCATTTCAGCCACATCAGATGATTTATGTCAATCCGGTTATATTCAATACCCGATTTTAAATAATGATGATTTCCAAGTTGTGAAACCAAATCAAATCTTAACTTCATCTGTTGTGTATGAACATTCGTGTTAAGATCTCCTTCCTTACCACGAAACCTTTTTGAAATTCCGGTTATTGCATCATAGTTTGGATAAGTATATGCAATCGTATCATTACCTTCAATTAGAACGAGCCGGTTGTTGGGAGCGAACTGAAGCTTTCCATAAGGCATTTCGGAAACGGGAAATGGTCCAAAATGGGTGAGGATTGTATTATTTCTGTCGTCACCAACTGGAGCCTGATCTTCAATTGAAAGATAACTTGCTGCAAAATCAAAAAAGGTTAGATTACTTAAAACATAATTAACATCTAAACCAAGCATTACTGTTGTTTGATTTAGCAAAGGAAAAATTGGAGGATCGAACCAATAATTGATACCACCATCACGACTAGCAATATTACTAACATATTTTAGATTGTTAATTGGCATAAATCCACCCTCCCTTCCAGCGTCAGGAGAATCACCAAAGGCCGGTTTTAATGGACTAAGACCAAGCTGTCTTTTCCACATTCCATTTAAAGAAAGAGTCATTGACTGACTCGGACGTGATTTTACGGTAAGCAGAGTTACATAAGATTCCTGACTATTTCTTGCAAAGGGAACAACAAAATGATACTCTTTCGTTGTATGAGATATAAAAAAGGTTGCTCCTCCCAGAGCTTTACTAATAAATGGTATTGGACCACCGAACCCCAAATCTATGTTATAATCTATACCTTCTTCATCACGTGCGTGGTCTGCAAATAATTGCTTTTGCTCTTCTGATACTGTGTAACCCAATTTTTCTAGTCCTGCGTAATCGGGAGTAACCATATGCATCCACGCTCCAAGAAGATAGTAATCCAATGGTGATGCCATTTCTGAAGAGTCTTTACCTTGATTAAAAGTTTCTGTTAGGTCGTTCCAACCAGTCCATCCAATTTCTTCATTACCTTCAAAAGAAACACTTGCATCTAAATAAGGCGCAGTTTCCGGTCCGTAAGGATCTGAAAGCAAGGGACCAAATCTTTTTACATGCGCTATATTTCTGGAAATATTAACTGAACCGTGATATCCATCTGCTGAGCCTGATTTGGTTGTGACGTTAATTAATCCGGACCGAAAATTACCGTACTCAGCATTGAACCCGCCGGATAATAACGAAACCTGGTCGATAGCACTTAAAGGTACTATTGTTTCTGCATTTCCGACAGCAGCATTATTATATCCCAAACCATTAATGAATGTACCTGTTTGATCTGCAGATCCTCCACGGATTTCCAAATACCCATTGTTGGTTGTAACACCCGGCTGCTTTTCTAAAAATGCATTAATATCTCTTACGCCGGCAGTGTGAATTACCTGGTCTTCAGTCACAACAAGCTGTGTATTTGAAACTTCATTATGTAAAACGTTCCTCTGTGCAACAATGACCACCTCTTCTTCCTCAAGAATTGTTGGAGAAAGCTGGAAATCTAAATTTGTTACCCGATCAGCAGAAACCATTACATCAACAACTACTTGTGGATTATATCCAATCATTGAAACCTTTACTTCGTATGTGCCTATAGGAACATTGATAATAATAAACCTGCCGTTTTCATCTGTTGCTGCTCCAAGATTTGTTCCTTTTAAAATTATATTCGCTCCTATTAAACCTTCCATTGTTTCAGTTTCTAAAACAGATCCGGAAATTTTACTTGAAGTTTGAGAGAACATAAGGGTGGAAAAAATGCAAAGTAGGAAAATGGTTCCGCAGAATACTATAGAATACGATGAGAGAGTATTCTTGCATTTCATATCGTACTACAATTGTTAATTGTTTGAGATATGGTTTAAAACCAGTAATAATTTAGTACTCCGGAATGCTGTCATCAATTAATAAAAACAAAAATTCCTTTATTCAAGCGATATTTCTTTCCCGTTTATAATTACAGATTGAATTGTAAGATCTTTTACATTTTCAATTATATTTTTATTCTCCACGTTGTTAAACTGGCAATCTTTAAGATGTAATCCTGTAACTGGAGAATTATCAAATGCTTTTATCCAGATAGCAAAAGGACTTTTTTGCGAATCAATATTTTCCATATAAATATTTTTTACGGTAGGAATAAAAATTCCATCTTCGCCCTCTTCATAAAAAAAGTTTATTTTAAATACAGCCTCTTTTACCTGACCAACATTAATGTTTCGCACATATATATTTTCAATAGTTCCTCCTCTTACTGCATTTGTTTTAATTCGTATCGCTCTATCCAGGTTTGGACTATCCATTTGACAATTTTCAGCAAAAACACTTCTTACACCACCACTGATTTCGCTGCCCATAACCACGCCGCCATGTCCTTCTTTCATTATGCAATCCTGTATAACAATGTTTTCACTAGCAACGTTAACTCGTCTCCCGTCAGTATTTCTCCCGGATTTAATTGCAATACAATCATCTCCTGTATTAAAGAAACAATTTTTTATTAAAACATTTTTAGAACTCTCAGGATTGCACCCATCGTTATTTGGTCCTAAACCTTCGACAGTAACATTATTGACTGTAACATTGTTACATAAAACCGGGTGAATAAACCACATCGGTGAATTTTTAAATGTTACACCTTCAATCAATACATTTTTACATTTATAAGGCTGAATAAAATTTGGTCTCAAAAAATGTCCTTCCCCAAAGATTCTTTGTTCAGGAGGAATGTTATCATCTGCAAGTTTGAATAATTCATTGCGATCTTCAGTTTGATCAGGAAATCCGTCTTTCCATCCATATTCTTTTCTCCCTTTCCAACTCCACCAATTACTATTGCTGCCCTGTCCGTCAAAAATCCCCTTTCCGGTTATCGCTATATTTTCCTGTTCGTAAGCATAAATTAGTGGTGAATAATTCATACACTCTACCCCTTCCCATCTTGTAAACACCACAGGTAAAAACTTTTTAATATCAGTAGAGAAAAGAACATTAGCCTTTTCCGATAGGTTAAGATTTACATTACTCTTTAAATGAATTGGCCCTGTAATAAACGAGCCCTCCGGTACAAAAACTTTTCCACCGCCATTTTTATTGCATTCATCGATTGCAGATTTAAATGCCTCGCTGCAATCAATTTTACCGTCTCCAACTGCACCATATGAAGTAACATCATAGACTTTATCCGGAAATACGGGTGCATTAATTTCATGTAGTATATTATGTAAATTATCCCATCCCTCTGTAGGAATTGTTGATTGGGCACAGCTGATAAAATGGAATACACAAATTAATAACAGTAAGTGAGTGCGTATTTGATTCACTATAAGATTAAAGGTCATTTTAATAATGAAATTTTTATTGATCGTACCAGATTATCTAATTGAAGCATTACTATATATGTTCCACTCGGAAGAGAGCGACCGTTTAAATCAGTGGCAGTCCACTCGAGTTCATAAAATCCTGTCGGTTGATATTCATTAACTAGTTCACTTACCTTACAACCCAGTATATCGAACACCTGTATCTTAACATTTCCGGAAGTGTTTATAGAATAAATCATTTTTGTAGAGGGATTAAACGGATTGGGGTAATTTTGCTGTAGATCAAAGGTTAAAGGACCGTAAACATCAACCTTTACTTTATTATTGTATTTAAACTGTCCGCTAAAGTCAATTTGCTTCAATCTATAATAATATGTTCCAGTTTTCACAGCTTTATCAATATAGGAATAATTCGTTTGTTCAGTCGTAGTACCATTACCTTCAATAAAACCAATTCTTATCCATTGTTTTTTTGTGGTTGGTGAAAAAGCTCTTTCAATTTCAAAGAGATGATTGTTAAGCTCTGAAGAAGTACTCCATTTCAAAACAACAAATCCTTCTTTATTAGCCGCAGCCGTAAACGAAATTAATTCAACAGGAACCGGATCTCCTGTTTCAAATGCCCCAAGATCAGGGGCCGAACCATTAAATGTTAATCCAACAAACACACCAGCATCTATTAGTGAACTGCTAGTTGATAATCGAAATAAACCTGTATAAGGGATTTCATTATTCGTGTCTCGCGGAATTTCTGCAAGCGATGTATCAAGACTAATAAAATCAGCATCAGTAACCGTAAATCCTTGCCAACTGTTTGCTTCCTGCTCTGAACCCGATGTAATATTGTTTTGTCCTTCGTACGAAATATTATTTTTTAATATATGAACACTAGAAGTTGGTGCCGATGGAAATGAAAAATTTCTTTCTCCGTTACCCCAGGCTGTATTATTATATAGTGTTATTCCTGCCGTATTATTGTTTTGGTCAAATCCTTTATGAACATTATCAAAAGCAACTGATCGAATAATTTTATGAGGGTCGGCAAAAAAGTTACCACCAAGTTTAAACCCATTCCCATCTCCGGCAAAGGATGGAAATCCCCAGAGATTATAACCGTTCCTAAACGCCCAACAATTATCTACAAAGACTGTATCAGCGGCCTCGTACATATCATAACCATCATCAGAGTTGTTCCATGCACGGCAACCCCTGAAAATATTACCAGGTCCTATACCGAGTTTGGCTGCAAAGCCATCTGCATTCTCACCGTTATTAAGAGGATCATTATTAAGATATGAATCACAGTTCAATATTAAATTGTAACTCCCACCGTTACTTATCTGTATACCTGTATCATTACAATTATGGATTACACAAGCTTCAACTATATTATACCAGCTTGAAATATGGATACCGTTGTCTTTAGCATTTCTAATTTCTATTCCTTTTATGTGCCAATAGTTATGGGTAATTCTAATTCCACGAGAAGAAGTAGACACTGGCTGACCTGAGAAATCAATTATTGGATGCTCACCCGGATATGCCCAAAGCTTTATGTAATGATCAGGCTGACCACTCTTATTTAAGACGATTGTTGTAGAATCGTAATAAATTCCACCACGCATATAAATCAAAGTATCGGGTCCGGATACAGAGACTGCTTGGGTTAAAGTCTTGAAAGGCAGATCTATTGTACCTGGATTAGCGTCATCACCATCAGGTGATATATAAATTTGTGAGAAAAGATAACTGCTGAATCCAATCAGACTTAGAAGAACGATTAAATATATTCGTACCATAAAAATTCAATTATTTTGTTTATAAGTTACAGATAGTAAAACGATGTGGAAATGTAATTTGATCTGACAAATCGGCGGGCAGATTGATTTATAAGAACAATAATCGAGATAATTCATTCCAAATCTATCTCTGAAGAATCAGATGTTATATTTTTTCCCCAAAGATTACATAATACCTCAACTAAAAAATAATAATAAATGCATCCGATATTTTAGTACCGGATGCATTCTTAGGGAGACCAGTAATCGAAAGAAGATTATTTTAATAACATCATCTTTTTAACACTAGAGTGCTGACCAGACTGTAGTTTATAAAAATAAACACCTGATGATAATGTCGATGCGTCAAGTGTTATCTGATGAGTTCCTAATGGTAATTCCTCTTCAACAAGAGTTTCTACTTTCTGACCAAGTAAATTATAGATACTTAATGTTGTAAATCCACTTTCTTCCAGTATGAAAGTAATTTTCGTTGAGGGGTTGAATGGGTTAGGATAGTTCTGGTACAAACTGAAACTAGTGGGAGAAAATTCATCATCATCCACATCAGTCACCCAGTTCTCCCATTCAGCTTTTTTAGTAGGGAACCAATTCAAATCACCTGCAGGGAAATCACCTAAACTTCCAGTGTATGCCTGGGACGAAGTAGAATAAGAAGCATCTAACGTATCTCTGACCCATACTATACTTCTACGATCCATATCATCTGTTTCTCTTACCCAGTTGCCTGTTTCTTTTGTTTTATTTCCACCGGCAGGATCTACATAAAATTCCATTATGTTTATTATTAAATCATGAACTGTTGTAAATCCCGGATCAGGAATTTTTGTAAATGCATTAACTGAGTCTGATCCTAACCTGCTATTAATGTTCCAGGAAAATTGTGAACCCTCAACAATCGGTTCAGCTGTATGTGCATCAAAGAATGCCTGACCTTGATCAGAAATTGCATAAAAGTTATTCGAAGCAGTCCAGTTAGTAGTATCATTAGGACCACCAAAAATCCAGGACATTCTGTTCAGGCCGTTTGGATAAAATTCGCCGTTGTTTGCCCACTCTGCTGTACGGGTAACGTCGGTTGAATCTTCACCCGAGGCGAAGCCATCGACGAACAAATTATTTGTAATTGTTGCACTAGATCCTAGATTTCCTAATGAAAGAGTTCCATGAAATCCCATACCTGAATAGAATGTATTATGATCTATTAGCAGATTATCTAGATCTCCGGTTCCTCCAGTTGGATTACCAAAATTATAATGACGAACAACACGATCCTGATAGTTTGTAAACGTATTATTTACAAGAATTAAAGTATCGCAGCTTCCATCACGTAAGTCAATTCCTTTTCCTGCACCTAAATTCGAACCAGCCAGACTACCCAAATTAGTCATAATACAATCTGTGAATTGAACTTTAACTGGCGAAGCATTAGTTCTTAGAACTTGACCACGGGTATTTGAGAAGATACAATTATCAATAATAAAAGAAGACCCTTCAGTATCAGAACGAAGCATTCCGCCTTGCATATTATAGAAGTTAGAATCGACCGGTTCAAAATAACCAGACAATGCAATATTGGTCATTTCCAAATCTCCACCCCTAGTTCTTACAAAATAACCCGGTGGATTTTGTGGATTAGAACCAGTACCGGTTGGGAACAAATAAATAATAGGTTTTGTTGTACCAGCTCCAACTAAACGCAAAACATCTTCCTGTTCAACATAAAATGTTTGTTGACAGATATAGAGACCACCTTCCTGCAACTGGTAAACGCGATTGGGCGGAATACCATTATTTGCGGTTGTATCTGCAATTATCTGATTCATCATTTCTGTTGCATCAGTTCCATCATAAGGAACAAGAGTAAGAACATCTTGAGAGAATGCTGAAATTGAGAACAGTAAAAGAAAAACAAGTACAAAAAAACAGTGTTTTTTAACGTACATAATTAACTCCATTTTGTTAGTGAAAAAATAATTAAGATTATTACTCACCTATGAAAATAAATCTCCTTTCTAAATTTTTGTGATTAAATTATTAATTAGCTATTGTAAATCAGAATATGTTTTTGAATTTTCATCATTGATTAAATATCTACCCTGAGGCCGAAATCCACTGTTAACCCATATCTTTCGCTTGTATTCAATATCTGATAACCATTCACCCTATTATCAATAAGATCATCGTCTGTGATATTTGAAAGATTACTTACATTCAACATAAAAGAGAGAAAATTCAGCATTTTATATTTTAGTGCTAAGTCCAAACGCGTATATCCAGCTATTATTCTGTCACCTCTTCCAGTAGGTGTAAATGAAAGGTTATATTGAGACTGATGAAACAGAGCAATTCTACCTGAAAATCCACCTATATCATAACCTAGCGAGATATTCCCAAAAAATTCTGGTTGGTTCTCTAGTTGCTGCGTATCAGTAATTGGGCGTTGGGTATAACTTGGGAATGGGATGCCACCAATTATTGTATAAGTAGTATCTGTTGTAACAGCAATAATAGTGGTTTCTGAACGAACCAGAGAAAAATTATAACTCAATACAATATTCTGAAGAAGACCGGGAAGAAATGTAAAATTTATTTGTTGTTCAAATTCAAGTCCCCAAACATATGAAGGATCAGGAGAATTATAAGGAACAGTTAACTGGTAAGTACCACCGTGAAGACTTTGGGTACCCAGTCCCAATTCTAAAAGCAAAGCACTACCAGATGTATTTATTTGATTCAGCATATGGTACATATCATCAATCTGTTTAAAAAATACAGATAATGAAATCAAACCAATCTTATTACCATAGAAGGAAGTATTAATCTCAAAGTTCCATGCCTTAGCTGTTTTCAAATTTGGATTGCCTCTATAGAGCTGTTGAGCTGATCCAATTGATGCACCTCTCCAGGCGAAGAACGTGTTTAACCTCATATTAAAATCAGGTCTGGCAAGAGCTTGGTAAGCTGCAAGACGAATATTTAAAAAATCCGTTGCCTTATAGAGTAATTGAAAATTAGGTAGCCAAACAGTCTCAGAATAAGCAGCAGTAGTGTCACGAGGTTCAACTTCGGATGCAGGGAAGCTGGAAAATTTAATATTTGAATATTTATTTATATAATCGTTGTCTTCAGCTTCAACTCTTAAGCCTGCTATAAATATTAAACTTTGTCCCAGGTTAAGGGTGTTCATAATATATCCGGCACCAACTGATTCCGTTACATCATAATAGTTAGTTGCAACTGCAGGGTCATTGTAATATTCCGGAACCTGACCATTTGAGGATACTCCATTTTTATTGAGTTCATACCACTGACGTAATTTATCTCTATTTATTAATGGATATAAACTATAAAGATCAAATAAGTCTCTGGAACTTGGAGGACTGTCAAGTGTCTCACTAAATGGTAAACCTAAATTCGAAGGGCTTTCCAGATACCTTAAATAAAAAGGCTCAAAATAAGTACCGGTAAGGTCTTTAGCCCTGATTGATCCATCCTGTAACCTTTCATAGCCTTTCCAGTTACCTAAATAATACGGAGCATATGTTTGTGTATTGTCATTATTTCTGTCTTTTGTAGTATATCTGCCGCCAATCTTAAGAATGCCCGATACTCCATTACTAAAATTATAATGGGCTTCACTTAAAGTTGCCGCATTAAAATTATTATATGCATAATCGACATATTGTTCAGGGTGATCTTTAAGTTGCGGGGGTGTACGCATTCCTGCTTCACCAATAATTGATGCTTCAGTAAAATACATTTGATAATCAAATGGGAATACTGTTTTAGATTGTGCAAATGAAAATCCCCAGTCTAAATCAGTTTCAAGCAAATGATTCTCCCCGGTTAATGAACTTGTAAAGAAATTAATTTCCTGCTCTCTGTCTCTAAAATCATAAGTTACACTCCCTGTCTGACCGGTACTTCCTCCATTAGGATAGGTTCTTCTGTGTACGATGTAATCTCTCTTGGTAAAATTATAAACTGTATTAAGTTTAATAACTCCGTTATCCGGTGTATTTACATCTAGGATTAAATTACCGCCACGACGAATTCTATCCTCATCTGAAAATTGTACTGTAAAGTTGTTGATGAAATAACTGGTTTGATTTAAAATTGTTTGATCGTAATCAAGATCAATCCCTTCATTACTTCTTATCTTCTTCTGAAAATTTCCTGTTAATTGAAAACCCAAAAATTGATCGAAGAATCTATCGGTGTATTTAAATGAAAAATCATATTCTTCTGCAGATTGTATTAAATCATTATAGCCACCTCTTAATACTGCTCTAATTATTCGTTCACT
>JARRKK010000074.1:0-8911 GCA_037388105.1 Ignavibacteriaceae bacterium
CCTAATTAAGAAATTTGTAACCTGTACTTGCAAAGAAAAATAAGCACAGTTTACTAAATCATTGGCAGTTGTGTTTTATTCTGCATTGCTGTTCTTGGCAGCGGGTTATCAGCAAGAGCGTTATACAGCATAAAAAGTATGGAAAAACATCATCAAGATTCAATCAATAAGTTTTTAAAGATTTATAAAAAAGATCAATCTATTTTGGCAATACTTTTAAGTGGCTCAATAGCGCATAGTTTTGCTAAAGCAGACTCTGACATAGATATTGTTTTAGTTGTAAGTTCAAATGAATATATTAAGCGTAAAAATGATATTAAATTAGCTTTTAGTTTATGGGATATTTGTGATTACAAAGGTGGATATATTGATTGTAAAGTGGTGGATTTACATTTTTTAGAAAAAGTTGCAGCCCGAGGTAGTGATCCTGCAAGATATGCATTTATGCATAATAAAATTCTTTTTTCCAGGATAGAAAATCTAAATGAAATTTTAACTAATATTTCAAAATATCCGGTCAACGAAGTTGATGAACGTAGAAAAAGATTTGCTTCTCAATTACTTGCTTGGAAATGGTATTATAGTGAAGCAGTAAAAAAAGGAAATAAATATTTAGTTTTTCTTTCAATACAAAAAATAGTTTTATTCGGATGTAGGATAATACTTAACGAAAATGAGTTATTATTTCCATATCACAAGTGGATGTTAAAAGTTGTTGAAAAATCAAGCCGTAAGCCTTTGAGATTAATGGAAAAAATAAATTTATTGCTTGAGAATCATAGTCTTGAGAAAGTAAACGAATTTTGTGAAGAAATATTAAAATTTATTAACTGTAATGATAAGAGTGTAGATTGGCCCAATTATTTTTTAAGAGATAGTGAACAAAACTGGATTAATTATGAACCGCCTGTTGATGATATATAAAAATAAAAGCTGTATAACACAGCATTTCAAGCTGACAGCGTTTTCACACCTGTCTGCCGACGTGCAGGTTCGGCATTTTTATAATTTTATTGTTTGTCGTTCCGTCTCGGGTAACTTGTTCAAGGTGTTCTTACTAAACAAAGTTTTTTAAAATCATTAATGTTTGTGCTTTTATTTGTTAGTCTTGTTCCGGGATACCGGTTATCGGCAACGCCGTTATGTGCTCGAAGGCTAAATGTAAAAACAAGCAACGGAAAATAGAATGATGAAAAACATCAAAGTTATATTACTTATCACAATACTTTCATTAACATCCTGCGACAGTTCTAAGACAATAAATTCTTATGAGTCAGCTTTAAGCCAGGCAAGTGAACAAACAAAATATATTTTATTAGATTTTGGGACAACCTGGTGTGGTGGATGCATAGCTTTTGATAAATATATTTTTGATGTTAATAGAATACAAAATAAACTCGAAGAAAAATTTGTTATTCTAAAAATTGATGGCGATGAACCCGAGAATAAATATTTAATTAATAAATATAAAATATCTGGATATCCACATATAGTTGTTATAAACAAAGATGAAAAAATTTTGGGTGGAGTACCATTTTTTGAAACAAAGTATGTCGAGGAACCGGATTTATTTATTACAAGACTTAATGAAATTATTGATGCACAAAATAAAATAATGGATTTAGAGGTAAAATTAGATGTAGATTCTACAAATAAGACAGTACTCAATGATTTATTGAAGGAATATCAAACGGCCGGACAGTACTTTGGAGTTGAAAAAATTAAGAATCTGTTCGTTAAAATTGATCCTACACCAGAAAGAGTATTTAAATATAACTTTGATCAAGCTATTAAATCAATAAAAGAAGAAAAGAATCCTTCACCTCTATTAACTATGCTAAATACAAATGATTCATTGGATATCAAATATAAAGCGATTGCAAAAACGCAATTGTTGTTTTATTACAGATCAGAAAATAATGTTGAAAGAGAAGATTATTATTATCGTGACTTAATGAATATAAATCCAAAATATTACAAATATTATGAGAAAGAATATGCACGTTTTCTTTTTGAACATAACCTAAAGATTGATACAGCAATTGTTTTAACTAATGAATTACTTCTTGACGAGAATTTTAGAAATTATCACTGGGGGCAGTTCTTAAAGGCCCATTCCCTTGTTTGTCAAGGAGAAAAAACAAGGGCGTTAAATGAATATAATCATTGGATGGAAAAAAACAGCAATCTGTGGGAAAGCGAAGAAGATTATTGGCCTCTATATTTTTATGCAAGTTTTGCTGATTATTATAATGTTGAGCTAAGAAAGGCCTTGGATTATTTAAAAATCGCTGAGAAAAAAAGAAATCTGGTTGATGATAAAATATTACTTGCTGAGATTCTATATAAATTAGGAGAGACTAAGTTAGCAATAGATAAATTAACAGAGTCATTAAAATATATTGATGAAAAAAAGGAAAATGAAAGAATAATTACGTTAATAAATAAATATAAAAATGATTTATAAACTAAAATTCGCACATAACCCGCCAATCAACCGGATGCCTTATTCGCGTTCGGCAATTTAAAAATTTTAAAATTGGTTACTCCGTTTAAAGTTTCTTGTTCAAAGTGCTCATACTAAATTAATTTACTTGCAAACCGTACTTACGAAAAACTTAAGCACGGTTTGCTAAATCTTTGGCATTTGTAGTTTCATTCGGCAGTCACGTTTTGGGTTGCGGGTTAAGCACAAAGCTGTTATAAGCTAGTGATTATTTTAGATTATAATAAAATATTTTCAGTTTACAAAAATAGAAATGATTGTAAAATCATTGCAAATTGCTAACAATTTAGAATGTAAAATATTTGAGACACAAATAAAAAAATTATGAATATTAGTGGAATAAAATTTCGTAAGACTGAGGTTGATGATTTGGAGCTCTTGTTTGAATTTCAACTTGATAAAGAAGCAATTAATTTAGCTGCTTTCACACCAAAAGATCCAACAGACAAATCTGCATACTTAAGCAAATACACAAAATTATTAAGTGATCCAACTGTAAATAATCAGACAATTATAATTGACAATATAATTGTAGGAAGTATTGCCAAGTTTGAAATAGATGGCCAAGCCGAAGTTACTTATTGGATAGCTAAAAATTTCTGGGGAAAAGGAGTAGCAACCAAAGCACTTGAATATTTATTAACTATTGAAACTACCAGGCCAATTTTTGGAAGAGTTGCTTTTGACAATTATGGTTCACAAAAGGTTTTAGAGAAATGTGGTTTTTTAAAAATCGGTAAGGACAAAGGTTTTGCAAACGCAAGGCAAACCGAGATAGAAGAAATTATTTACAAGTTGGATTAGAAATAGTAATTTTACAAAATGGAAAATATTGTGGAAAGAAAATAAATTTAAATAGCTTAAAACCAGCCAATGCTAATCAACCACTAGTAAAAGTAGCGCTTTTGATCAGAAAATTAACGTACATTAAATAAGTTAATTTTGACAACGACAATATTGTGGACTCAAGCGGACGCCTTATTCGCGTTCGGCGTAACGTAAAGTCTGGCAGCCTTGCAGGATGTATTGTCGCATAATATTCATAAAATGCCGGATCAAAGTAAATTTGGAGGATGCTATAAAAGCAATTGTATATCAAAAATACGGGTCACCGGATGTTCTTCAGCTCCGAGAGGTAGAAAAACCTACACCCAGGGACAATGAAGTACTGATTAGAATATATGCGACAACAGTAACAGCAGTGGATAGTACCTTTCGAAAGGGTGACCAATTTGCTGCAAGATCTTTCACTGGTCTTATAAGACCAAAAAACTCTGTACTAGGGAGTGAGTTAGCCGGAGAAATTGAAGTAGTAGGTAAAGATGTAAAGCGATTTAATGAAGGTGACCAAGTTTTTGCAACTACCCCCGGTTTTGGTACTCATGCCGAGTACATATGTCTGCCTGAAGATGGGGTGTTGGTAATAAAACCGACCAATATGACCTTTGAGGAAGCCGCCGCCGTTCCTAGTGGGGCATTAACCGCATTACCTTTCCTTAGAGATAAAGCAAATATCCAGAGCGGACAAAAAATCCTTATCAATGGCGCTTCTGGGTCGGTAGGTACTTATGCAGTACAGCTTGCCAAG
Source organism: Ignavibacteriaceae bacterium (assembly GCA_037388105.1). Taxonomy (GTDB): domain Bacteria; phylum Bacteroidota; class Ignavibacteria; order Ignavibacteriales; family Ignavibacteriaceae; genus BMS3ABIN03. The sequence goes on from JARRKK010000074.1 coordinate 4,095, forward strand.
TACTTTGGAGCGGAAGTTACCGGGATTAGCAGTACCGTGAATTTAGAATTGATCAAATCTCTTGATGCCGATGAGGTCATTGATTACACTAAAGATGATTTTACCAAAACCGGACAGACCCAAGATATTATTTTTGACGCAGTAGGTAAGAGTTCCTTTTCACGTTGTAAAAGCTTGCTAAAGCAAAGAGGGATTTATCTTACAACTGTCCTTACGCCGGCAATTCTACTTCAAATGTTATGGACTTCAAAGATCGGAAACAAAAAAGCAATGATTGCGTTCACAGGTTTGAGGCCAGCAATCGAAAAGACCAAAGATCTAATTTTCCTCAAAGAGCTTATTGAGGCGGGGAAGATAAAATCGGTCATTGATAGACGCTATCCGTTCGAACAAACCGCTGAGGCTCACAGGTATGTCGAAAAAGGACACAAAAAGGGAAATGTAGTAATAACTTTGGAACATAGTAGCAAAAACTAACAAAGTATATCAACGCGAATTGGTAAGCAAGGTTTTTATTGGGGTCGGAAAAGATATGAAATACCAAATATTTTATAATTGGGGGACAATAAATAAATTTTAAATAATATTGAAAGCTATTATGTATTCAAATTCTGTAATGTTAAAAATTATTATGTTGTTGTTTTTATCAACTACGGTTTGCACAGGTCAGTTCCTTGATGAATTTGATAAAGAAAAAATAGAAGGATGGATTACGATGACAGGCGATGGAACCCCCGGAATTAGTTTTATCCCTTCTGATGGTTATGCAACCATCATTGTTGATGGATCGAAAGATAAATACAATGTTTACTGGACATTGGTTAAGCGTGATATTACCAAGTGGCTTGATTTAACAAAGCTGAACGATACTTTGTATCAACTACGCGTTGAAGCAAAAGTCCGTGTTCACAATGCGCCGCGCAGGTTAAACTTTATGGTGAATACTAACCGTACTACTAATTACCATATTGATTTAATGGAGTATGACATTCCTGATACAACGGACTGGCATATAATAAGTATGACTACAAAAAAATTTGATGCAAAACCGGGAGATACTGTTTATGTTCAATTGTGCGTTACAGATTACGGTTTGGAAAAATATTATGTGGATATAGATTACTACCGTGCAGATATTGTGAATATTAACGAGGCGGGTCCCGATAAGGGAAATCCCGTTCCTTATCATCCTCTGATTCCGGATTTAAAAACATTTTCAAATCATCTTGCTGTTTTTCAAGATTGTGTTATCAATTCTGATTTTCCTGAAGTTAATTTTAATGATCTTCATGTTAAAGAAAAGGATGGTGAGGTTCGTGTACTAACAATTAATGCTGATCAATGGGGAATTCTAAGATGGAATTTTTCAGAGTATAAAAATTCAAAAGTTACCAATGCCGGAGTACTTGAACTGACAACCCAATCTGTTCATCTTGGTGGTAATTATGTTGATGCGTTTGGTCAGGATTTTGGAATTGAGTTCAATAAAATAAGAGTGATAGAAATTCTGGACGGCGATCCACTTTGGAATCAAAATACAGTTACATACAATACATTAACTGGTGATAAAAAATATTCTGAAGTTTTTAATACTCAGATGGTTTATGATTTTGATGTAACAGATGAACCAGGCGGAAAAAATTATATAACTATTTCGCAACCGGTTTTGCAGCGCTTAATAAATGGAACGACAAAAGGATTATTGCTTCGCTCACTTGGGGCGATTGATGCTTCTTTTTATGCTTCGGATAATCAAGATGAAAGTAATGTTGCTAAATTACATTTCACAATTAAGATTGATAAATAAATGGTGGAAGAATGAAAGCTTTTTCTTATAAAGTATTGATGAACTGTTTATTTATAACTTCAATAATTCTTTTGCCTGATCCTAATTTAGCAAAAGATAAAAACACAATTCATGTCTGGGAAATGAAAGAGATCAGACTATTTGCAGAGAAGGCTTATAACAATTATTACATGGATGTAACATGCTGGATTGAATTAAAAGGTCCGGATTTCTCTAAACGTATTTATGGATTTTGGGATGGAGGAAATGATTTTATTATTCGTGTTGTTGCTATAAAACCGGGCAAATGGGAATGGAAAAGTAATTCAAATCAACCGGAAGATGAAGGACTGAATAATAAATCAGGTTCGTTTGAAGCAATTGGCTGGACAGATGAAGAGAAAAAAGAAAATCCGAACAGGCATGGTTTTTTAAGACCGACTTTAAATGGTCACGCACTTCAATATGAGGATGGAACTCCTTTTTTCATGCTTGGCGATACATGGTTAGCAGGAAGCACATGGAGATTACCATTCAGAAATTCCGAAACATCAGGCAATTACAAACCAGGTCCCGGAATGGGATTCGAAGATGCTGTGATGTTCAGGAAAAAACAGGGCTTTAATTCTGTTAGTATGATTTCTTGCTTCCCTAATTGGGATTCCGATATTTATCCAAGCACTTATGCGGATTCAAATCATATTTATTTAAGAAATGCATGGGAAAAATTTGGCTATGACGTAAAAGATACAAAAGGTGTGGAAGTTTCAGGTTACTGGGGTTCTTTTACCGCAAAGAATATGCGTGATGAATATGGAAATCTGCCATTTGAAATGTCAAAAAATCATAAAGGAGTATCGGATTTCACCAGGATCAATCCGGAATATTTTCAAAGTCTCGATGATAAAATGGAATATTTGTCAAGGCAAGGATTTGTTGCTCTTCTTGAAACAGTCAGAAGAGATGTGGGACCATCATGGAAAGCATATTTCGATTTTAATGAAACTTATTCCCGTTTTGTTCAGTATCTAATCTCACGTTACGGTGCTTACAATATTATTTTCAGCGGTATTCATCTTGATTGGATTCCAAAAGATTTTAGCCTGACAGCAGAAGAATTTAACGAAGCTTTGACATACCATTTAGAAAAATACGGACCGATGCCTTTTGGTCAACCCGTTACAACATTGATAAGCAGTTCAACATATACGGTATTCGGTCATAATAAAGATTGCCCCTGGCTTACGATGCACAGCATTGGCAATAAGCCAAGAGATCACAGAGTTGCAGATTCATTAGAAACGATTTTCAAGCTAAATCCACCATATCCCGCAATTAACTTTGAGCCGTACTATACCGGATGGAATCATGAAATCAATAAACCAAATGGAGAGCGTCCGCCGGTTAATTCAGAAAGGGATAATTATTTTTCAAGGGCTCAGATGTATGGTTCTGTTTTATCCGGTGGATTATCAGGACATGTTCATGGTACCGCAGCTTATGATATTACAACAATCGGAGAACCCGAGGGTTCGCGGCCTCATGTTTGGGATGCATTTATGTATGAATCTGCTAGTTATATGAAGCACCTGAATACATTTGTTTTATCTGAAGGTGAAAAATTCCAGGATCTTTTACTTGCAAGAGAGGATGTTATTCCTAACAAAGCTTCTGGAAGTCCAACTGAAGGATTGGATGGATGGGCTTATATGATGAGAACTTCTGGAAAAGATTTTGCATTACTCTATTTTGAAAATCAATCGGTATTGCCAACAATTAAAAATTTTATTCCCGGAGAAGAATATTATTTTGAATGGTTTGATACCATCTCCGGCAAATGGGATAAAAAAGATAAAATAAAAACCGATTCAGATGGAACACTGATCATTCCCGATTTCCCGGATGGAGGAAAAGTATCCTCAAGAGACTGGGCTGCAAAAATAATATTAAAATAATTTAAGATAAAAATAAATTGTATTTTGTGCTGCGGGTTGGGCACAATTTTACTTGCTTCGCTTCAGGAACTTAGTGATGTCTTGGACTGTAATATCGTGGGTGCGGAAATAAAGAATTATCTGTTATTTACTCATTTTTGGGAAGGTAGTTTTGGTTTTGCATTTGTTGATATTATAGATGGATATAGTGAAAATAAGAATTCATTTGTAATTCTAATTCTACCGTATATACTTGACTTAATTTCAATTTTATTAGGATATTATTTATTGAAGAAATATAAAATCAAAAATGCATATCTGTTTGGATTAGTTTTCCTGGTGTTTAGTATACGTCCAGTTTATAATTTAGTTGATAACTTTAATTGATATTATCTAAATCATTCAGATTTTGTATTAGCAAGTCGAGTTTTATGCAATATAATAATATTAACTTTTGTGACCATATCAATAATAATGGAGATTATACTAATTTTATTAGTACTAACAAAGTATAAACAATATCCTCGGATTGCATCAGAATAGGAAGTTAAAGAAAAATGCACACAACGCGCAATTTAAAGCGACCGCTTCTTATTCTACGCTAAAGCTTTTTCGAAGGTAAACGGATTAGTTGCAACGGTGCTAACAACTTTTAGAAAGCAATAGAAAAGAGAAGGATGACTATGAATTTATTTTTATTTTTTGTGTTGGGTTCCATACCCTGTCTTGTCATCGCACAGGAAACGAAGGTGCCCGAATGGGCTTTGCCTCAATCAGCAACTCACAACCAGGTTTCCCCACCTAAGGATTTTCACCGTCCGGATAGGACAATCTATGAACCAATTGGCATATTCGAGGGTCAGTCCGATATAGGGTCAGCCTTAATAGAAGGAAGTTCGAGTTACAATCCAATAACAAAAGTTTACACCATAACATCCGCAGGCTATAACATCTGGTATGTACGTGATGAATTCCGATATCTTTGGAAAAAAATGTCAGGTGATATTTCGTTAGCTGCAAACATCACCTTTGCTGATTCACTCGGTTTCGGCGATCGTAAAGCAGTCCTGGTTATTAGGCAAAGCCTGGAAGATGAT
>JARRKK010000075.1:0-8909 GCA_037388105.1 Ignavibacteriaceae bacterium
CTCTGCGGCTTGGTTTACCCGTGGTTTCAACAATGAACCCTATTCCACACCCATCGTGATAATCTTCTCTAAAACAAGTAAGTTATTTTCAAATGCTAAAAAATAAACCCCAAAATATATTCGGTTCAGATTATCACGATGGGTGTGGAATAGGGTTTATTGTTGAAACCACGGGTAAACCAAGCCGCAGAGTGATTGACCTTTCAATTAAAGCTTTGAAAAAAATGTCACATAGGGGAGCTTATGGAGCTGATGACAAAACAGGAGATGGCGTAGGATTACTGGTCGATATTCCAAAGCAATATTTTGCTACAATAATTAAAGCGGTACTGAATATTGATATCGATATGAATGCGCCACTGGGGATAGGAATGGTATTTTCTGAGAATTCGGAAATCTCGGGAATTGAGGAGGAAATTAAATCAAATTGTGAAGAACTGGAAATAAATTATTTAGGGAAGAGGATTGTTCCCGTCAATCACTCCATCTTAGGTGAAATAGCTAAAGAAACTTGCCCTGAAATAAACCAATACTATTTTACAAGTAATGGTAATAACATAAATGATTTTGAATCAAAATTATATATTCTACGCAAATCAATTGAGTCGCATATCAAGCTGAACAATTGGAATTCATTTATATGTTCACTCTCCTCAAAAACAATAGTTTACAAAGGCATGATGGGAAAAGGACAATTAATTCAATTCTATCATGACCTAAATCAATTGAATTTCAAAGTAAGAATGTCTGTTTTCCATGAAAGGTTTTCGACAAATACTATTTCAAGCTGGAGTATGGCTCAACCATTCAGAATGATCGCCCATAATGGTGAAATTAACACTATAAAAGGTAACAGGTTATGGATGAAAACAAGAGAGGAGACTATACAGTCATCCCTCTGGGGAAAGAATATCGACAAGCTAAAACCCATAGTTTCACAATCAGGCAGCGATTCATTTAGTCTGGATAACATTCTGGAATTTTTATCAATGAGTGGTAAAAATATATTTCAAAGTATCATGATGCTCATTCCACAACCTTATCTCTATGACTCAGATATGAAACAAGGTCTAAAGGATTTTTATAGTTTTCACGAAAACCACATAGAGCCCTGGGACGGACCAGCGGCTTTAGTTTTTACTGATGGGGATATTGTTGCCGCTAAACTGGATAGAAATGGATTGAGACCATTGAGATACACCATAACAAAAGATGGATTGATAATAATGGCATCGGAAGCCGGTGTAGTTGATGTAAATTCAGAGAATGTTCTTCTTCATCACCATATGAAAGCAGGTGAAAATTTTGCTGTACGACTGGATGATGGTGAAATTATTAATGACGATGCAATCTTAAATCAAGTGATAAAAAATGGAAATTACTCTAAAATAATTAAGAATAACCTGGTTTCGATTGATAGGATATCTGATAAAGAAGAGTTTGGAGAATTTTCTTACCCTTTAGAAGGTTTTGATACAAGATTAAGAATTGCATTCGGGATTGATAAGGAAGATTTTGAACGATTCATTGTGCCGATGTCAGAAACTGGTCGGGAATCTGTTGGTTCTATGGGTGATGATACTGCTCCGGCAATGATGTCTAATAATCCTAGAAGACTTTACGACTATTTCAAACAATATTTTGCACAAGTTACTAATCCTCCCATCGATCCTATCAGAGAAAGATACGTAATGAGCCTTGTCAGATATATAGGTAGTGAAGAAAATTTATTATCCGAATCTGGTGTGTTTGAAACAGCAATTCGAATCGAAAGTCCAGTTTTATCTCCAAGAGAAGTAAAATTATTATTCGCTCAACATAATTGGTTCCCATATTCAATAATTAAATGTCACATCCATCCGGAAGAAGAAATTGAAGCACGATTAAATATTATTAAATCAGAATGCGAGAGTGCTGTACAAAGCGGTACGAAAATAATATTCCTTTCAGATGAAGGAGTAAGCGAATCGAAAATGCCTATCCCAATGCTGCTGGCTATATCGGCGATACACCAACATCTGATCGAGAAAAGATTAAGAAACAAAGTTGCTTTGCTTTGCTTCGCTGGTGAGATTATTGAAGATCATCATGTAGCGTGCTTAATTGGTTTTGGGGCTAGTGCAGTATATCCCTATATGGCTTATGAGCTAATAAGAGAACATTATATTGAAGATGATTGGGTAATCAAGCTTAGTAATTATAGATACGCATTAGAAAAAGGGCTACTTAAAATAATGGCTAAAATGGGAATATCTACCGTGAGTAGCTATCATGGTAGTATGCTATTTCATGGAATTGGAATATCTCAATCCCTTGTAGAAAAATACTTCCCCTCGGTTAAAAGTGCTCTAGGAGGATTGGATTTAGAATCAATTAAGGAAATGCAAAATATTAGAAGAGAGAGGGCATTTATTCTTAATCAAAAATTTGAAGAATATGGTAGGTTTAAATACAGGAAGAATGGTGAGCAACATGGTTTCTCACCGACAAACTTCAGGAATATACAAAGTATTGCGTCCGGTAAGAGCAATTCGAAAATTATTGAAAACGATAAACCGGTTTACATTAGAGATTTATTGGATGTTATCAGAGATAACGAAAATCAAATTGATCAGATAGATCAAATTGAATCGGACGAGGAGATACTCAGAAGGTTTGGACTTGGTGCAATGTCCTTTGGTGCTGTCTCTGAAGAAGTGCATAGAACTTTAGCTCGCGCAGCTTCAATACTGAATATTAGGAGCAATACTGGTGAGGGTGGGGAACAAAAAGATAGATATAGTATTTCAAATCCTGATAAGAGTGAAAATTGTTATGTTAAACAAATTGCAAGCGGAAGATTTGGAGTAACACCTTTTTATTTATCCGCTGCGAGAGAGATTCAGATAAAAATGGCGCAAGGTGCAAAACCGGGTGAAGGCGGACAGTTACCCGGTGAAAAAGTTACACTTTCATTGGCAAATGATAGACACACCACTCCCGGTGTACCATTAATTTCTCCTCCGCCACATCACGATATATATAGCATTGAAGATATTGCCCAGTTGATTTACGATTTAAAGCAGGTAAACCCGAGAGCGAATGTATGCGTTAAATTAGTTTCCCAGTTTGGAATAGGAATCATTGCAAGTGGTGTAGTAAAAGCAGGAGCAGATATTGTTCTTGTAAGTGGAAATGACGGTGGCACAGGTGCCAGTCCATTAGGTTCTATTAAGCACACCGGTTTACCATGGGAAATTGGACTCTCTGAAGTGCATAGAACTCTAACTAATAATGGTTTACGGAAAAGAGTTGTGCTAAGAGTTGATGGAGGAATTAAAAATGCAAAAGATATTATTGTTGCTGCCTTACTAGGGGCAGAAGAATATGACTTTGGAACTTCCGCACTTGTTGCTCTTGGATGTGTTATGGCAAGACGATGCCACTTAAATAACTGCCCTGCCGGTATTGCAACACAGAACGAAGAATTGAAGAAGAAATTTAAAGGTAAACCTGAAAACCTTGTGAATTATTTAAAGCAGATCGCTCAAGATGTTAGATCACTACTTTTTAGAATTGGAAAATTTAGCCTGGATGATATAATAGGCAATAATGAATTGCTGGAAATAAATGAATCTTATCGTTCATTAATAATTGCAAATAAGATTGATCTTAATGTAATAACAAAATCTACTCGAAAGAAAAATTATTTTTTAAATAGTGGTGTTAAAATTAAACCTTTCAATTCCAATCTCGATCAACACATTGATGAAGAAATTATCGAGGAAGTAAGACCGGCTATTATGACTCATGGAAGAGCAATTGTTAATAGAAGAATTGATAATACAGATAGAGCAGTCGGTACAAGATTATCCGGACTTATATCTTTCCTCTATGGTCAGGGTGAATTTAAAGGGCATATACAATATAAGTTAGAGGGAGCAGCTGGACAAAGTCTAGGTGCATTTCTTGTCGATAATATTGAAATCAGGCACATGGGTGTTGCAAATGATTATGTGGGTAGGGGAATGAGTGGGGGACTTATATCTGTAAGATTTCCACGTAACTTTAGAAAGTCTCTTGAAGGCAATACAATAATTGGAAATGTTGCACTGTATGGAGCAACAGGTGGTGAATTGTTTGTTTCAGGAAACGCTGGTGAAAGATTTGCAGTTCGTAATAGTGGTGCTGCTGCTGTAGTTGAAGGAGTTGGGAATCATTGCTGTGAATATATGACCAGAGGCGTTGTTATTGTTTTAGGAGAGATTGGGAAAAACTTTGGTGCTGGAATGACGGGTGGTGCTGCATTTATTTGGAATGCCTGGGCTAAAATTGAAAATTCAATAAACAAAGAATATGTAAGGTTAGATTCAATTAACCCAAATGATGAAGATTTATTACTTAAAACATTGCATAATCATCAGTTTCATACTGGTTCTACAATAGCAGAAAAAATACTACTTGATTGGGATAATAAAAAAAGATTATTTATTAAAGTTGTTCCTTTAGCTCTTGATATGATTGACTTTAATAAAATGTATAAGGAACAATATTTTAATAGAAAAATTCAGGTATTTAATGAATAATTACAAAATTAACACTCGAATTCTGACATCTGCTTAAAAGTGACTCTATTTTTTCCCACATTCCAAATTTATTCGTTCTAAAAATAATTCTGATTAGTATAAAAAGTGCCCAACCGTCAGGTCGGTTAGGCACTTATTTGTTTTTACGGAGGAGTATTGGAGACGAATTAAATTTTTAAGCCCACACCAAATACCAGGTAGACTGTTTCTGCATTTGGGTTCGTGATAAAAGATACAAATAAAGGCATCTGTAGAGATTCACCAATGCTAATGTCTTGTGAAACTTTAAACCCTGTATTAATCACTGCAAAATCAGTTGATCCATAATAACCGCCATCGCCACCATTGGTACCAGCAATAAAAATATCAAATCCAAATGCATCTATGGATGTAGAATAGCCAACTTCCCAGTAAAGTGCCTTAACACTCGCTGGTTTAAAGGTATAGCCCAGGAAAATAGATAATGGCACTGATGATGGTCCCGAATAACTAACCGCGGCTTCCAGATAATGTGACGAAGTATCGGAAAAATCTGATATCCTACTACCGGTAGGAAAGTAGTAATCAGTAAATAATAACCCAATATCACCTGCTGATTTAGTAGAGATGGTATAGCCAGCGTAAAAGTCAAGTTCATCTGTGCTTGTTCTCTCAGAAAATGCATACGAACCCCAAAACCCAACTGCAAAACTACCAATAGAGCCTTCAACAGCTGGTTGAAGGTTAGGTGCACTGTTTATTTCCAAACCGCGCCATATGTAACGGGATACTAGATCTCCACCCGCTGATAAACTTAAAGATGACTGTGCAAATAAATTTGTTGATAAAAAAATGATCGGAAATAAAATAACCGAGCGTAAATTTTTATTTTTCAATGTTAACTCCATTAATAAATATTAGGAAATTCTTTCAAAATTTGGATAAGCATCCATTGCATGTTCACCAATATCAAGTCCGCCATATTCTTCATCCGCAGATACTCTGATTCCCATTGTCTTTTTAAGTATTAACCACAGAATTGTAGTTGCTAAAAGCACAAACGCTCCTATGGATACAACACCAATAAATTGGTTTAATAACTGGTCCCATCCGGCTTTGGTGCCCCAGATGCCAACAGCAAGAGTTCCAAAAATTCCACAGACTAAATGAACAGATAAAGCACCAACTGGATCATCAATTTTTATCTTATCAAAGAATACAACAGAGAAAACAACAATTACCCCGGCAATAAATCCTATGATAACTGAAGAGAGAGGTAACATTAAATCTGCACCCGCTGTGATGGCAACTAATCCTGCAAGTATTCCGTTAAGAGTCATAGTTAAATCAGGTTTTTTAAGAAAACCCCAGGAAGTTATCATTGCACCAATTGCACCGGCACTTGCAGCAAGTGAAGTGGTAACGAAAACCAGCGAAACTATTCCCGGGTCTGCAGAAAGAACGGAGCCTCCGTTAAATCCAAACCATCCTAACCAGAGCAGAAATACACCAATTACGGCAAGTGGAATACTATGACCAGGAATAGGGTGAATTTTATTATTAACGTATTTTCCACTGCGTGCACCTAAAAATAATACGCCTGTTAATGCACCCCAACCACCAACTGAATGAACAAGAGTGGACCCGGCAAAATCATAAAATCCGAGAGCATCTAAAAATCCTCCACCCCATTTCCACATGCCAGTTATTGGATATACCAGACCAACAAAAAATGTTGAGAAAATAAGAAAACTGGATAATTTAATTCGCTCTGCTACCGCACCGGAGACAATAGTTGCTGCAGTTGCCGCAAACATACCCTGGAAAAGGAAATCAGTCCAATAGGTGTAGCCAATGTTATATCCGCTTGTAATTCCAGCTGAATCAGTTCCAATTCCAAATCCTGCAAAACCAATAAGCCCGCCTAATATACTCTCCCCCGGGTACATAAGATTGAATCCTACAAATGCATAGGTTAATAATCCAATACCTGGAATTACTGAATTTTTAAATAAAATATTAATTGTGTTCTTGGCCTGAGTAAGGCCAGCTTCCAAGGTTGCAAAACCCAAATGCATAATAAAGACGAGGGCAGTCGCCAACATCATCCATAGGTTGTTAACCGTAAATAAATTGTTGGTTATATCCGTAGTAAGTTGATTATCCATATCTAATTCCTCTAGCTAATTAGTAATAAATTTAATTTTCCTTTAATCAAGAATTAAAGCGCAGCAATACCATTTTCTCCAGTCCGGATTCTAATTGCATCTTCAATGGGTGAAATGAATATTTTACCATCACCAATTTCACCAGTTTGACAAATTTGTGAAATTATAGAAATTGCCTTTTCAGATTTTTCAGTATCACAAACTAGCTCAACCTTTACTTTTGGAACGAACTCAAGATTGTATTCTGAACCTCTATAAATTTCTTTATGACCTTTTTGTCTGCCGTATCCCCTGACTTCTGCCACAGTAATACCTGCAAATCCATTTTCCTGAAGTGCTGTATGGAGCTCTTCAAGTTTGTATGGACGTATAATGGCTTCGATTTTTTTCACTTTACCTCCTGATATTAGTATTTAGTTTATAATATAAAATTATCCCATTACAATATTTAATTAAGAATTAATTGGCAATTAACTAATTTAATTAGTTAAAATCAAGTTTTTGATTAAATAAAATTATTTAATGAGAAAAAATATTAATATTCTTTATGAAAAAATGCAGAAATGGCATTTTTTGAAATGATTTCTTTATTTGTATAAAGATGAATAAAATGTTAGGATAAGGGGAAAATATTGGAAGGTGAATCGATTATTATATTAATTAATATTTACCAGAATAAATAGTAATGAACTTTGTTAAGAAGAGCTTAATGAGAATGTGTGAGAGAATTTTTTATCTTTGACAATAGAAACTTTATAACATTAGGGACCAAAATCTTTACAAAATTGGACTAAAAAATTCTGTTTTATAACTCCCAGCCAAATGCTGTTTGGAAAACGTAGTCAGTTTCTGATGCACCCTCAACAGGTCGATTGTCAAAATTAAGTGTGAATCCAAGACCAATGTAAAAGTTTAGTGGCAGATCATAATTAAGATCAAATTTATAATCAGCTCTGATTCTTCCACCATCTGTTATGCTTTTGTAAACCGATAAACTTGTTAAGAAACGAAGATCACCAATATCAAACAAATTTAATTCCGTTCCAATATTTGATTCTGCATCGCTTCTGTTTGGAATTGTTGGGTCCGTATAAGTCTCGTTGTTCCACGCCATACCAATAAACAAAGACCAATACATTTCGTTTGTTCGAATAATATAATTTCCAATTCCAGCTTTTGGAGTGGAACGTAGTTTTAATTTTTGTTCATCATTTTGTAGGAAACTTGCAGATCCGAATACAAACCAACCGTTCCATAGAAAATAGCTGAATATTGCTGACGCTTCCGTTCTTGCGGTATTTGCTATACTATCCTGCTCACTCCTTACAGCATCAAAAGTTATATCGGTACTCCACTTGTTAGCAAGATAACCCAGGGAACTCCTTGATGAAAATTGTCTTAAATTGTTTGCTTTGGTAAGTGTAAATCCCAGATCAATGGAAGCACTAAGCCTTGCAATGAATCCCTCATCAACGCCTTTTATAAATACTATATCGGCAATTGGAACATTTACCTCTTTACCATCTTTAAAAATCACCACTGTTGAACTATCAGAGGGTTTTGTTCGAATTGTAGTTATTAATCTTGCACCACTTTCTAAGGAAACAATGAAATCCCCTTTACTATAGATATTTGTTACTTTATCCCACTCAAGTTTAAAATCACTACTGCTGTAAGGTGTTTCTAAGGTAACAACACCACGACTCATACTTTTCATATCACCTACCAGTATATCACCAGAATTAACAACAATAGTGTCTGATTGAGCAATAGTTATTGGCTCAATTAAAAATGCTACGATGCAAATAGAAATTTTAAAATAAGAATACATTTTAGAACTACTCCATTAATATTAGGATGTTAAATATCAGAAATACCTAAAGGTTGGTTCGAAAAGTTAAATAATTTTGATTTTTCAACCAACTATCAAAATCAGTTCACTTTACAATTTTATTTTACTGCTTCACCTTACGGAAGAGATGTTTCCTCAAGAAGAGCCTTGTAAACTTTATAGGCCAGAGCAAGAACTACAGCGCCAACAAACAATCCAATAATCCCCGAGAGCATCATACCTCCAATAGCGCCCAATAGGATTACCAGTGTAGGAACATCGACACCTCTTCCGAGGAAGATGGGTTTTAAAAATGCATCTGAGCTGCTAATAATAACGCTTAGAACTAGAAAAATTACAGCGGAC
>JARRKK010000076.1:0-10006 GCA_037388105.1 Ignavibacteriaceae bacterium
GCTCATTCAACCATGTTGCTGCTTCGGCAGATATTAATGACTTCCCGGAAACATGTCCCGAAGAGGTTGCCATTTTTATACGTAAAGCTGAGGTTCCCTCGGTTTCAGGAATATCACTTGCAGCATATAGATCAAGTATGTTTGCAGGTGATCCGTGAGCCTGATTACGAACAACTGCATTATATTTACGCGACCATTGTTTCCAAACTTTTGTAAACTTATCCAGGAGTAAATCAGAGATAGTTTCTCTATAATCGCAAAGAACTCTTTCGTTCATCTCTTCAGCATCATTTCCAAATAATGCTGGCAAATAATTTTTTAGATCATAACCTCTGTATCTCTCAAATTCTTCAAAATATAATGGTGTCCAATCTGCCTCTCCCTGCGAATCATCAACTTCATATGAATCATTAAAGAATGCTCTAATACCTTTTAACTGAATATTGTTTGCGTTTTTATCAAAATATTCCAAATAATGTTTTATTGCATTTTCAGAAAAATGATCAATAACATTTCCTTCCCCTCCTTTACTAGCGCGTTCCACCATTTTACCATGCCAGCTTTGAAAAACTGCGTAAAGTTTCCAAACTCCATCATGTGCAGTCCAATCTAATGTACCATCTTCTTTAACATTATTTGTTAGATCAATGTATTCTCCATTTTCATTGTAACCAATAAGTGTTTGAAGCGGTAATTTCTTTTTAAACCGTACTTGGTCCAGAGCAAGTTTCTGTAGATTAGCGTTGCTGCTAATCGGAAATTTTACTTCTGAAATATCAACTTGGTGACCAACTGCCCTGACTAATGGTTTTTGAACGAATTCAACTTTTTCATTTAATTTTTCTCCTGACTTCAAAATGTAAGTTTTATATCTTACTTCTTTACATGCATCATCAGCAGAAATCCATGGACCTCCAAAGGGCCAACCGGAAGCATTAGCTAAATCAATTCCCAAACCCAATCGCTGTCCTTCTTGTAATGTAAAGTTGATGACATCCATCCATTGGGGAGATTGGAAACTTATATCTTGTTTCTCATAACCTTTTGTTCCATAAATAGAAGTAACTTCAACACCACCAAACCCGGCATTTTTAATTTCTTCCAGGTTTGCGGTCAGTCCTTCTTTTGTTACAGCGCTCCCGTGCCACCACCATCTTGCCCATGGATGTGTTTCACTATTAACCGGTGGCCACTCAGCTTTATATTTTTTTCTAAATTTCTGTCTTTTTTATTTCAACAGCATAAATATCAGAGTGTCCTTCAAAATTTGCTCTGAAAATAATCCACTTAACATCCGGTGAGAAATGTACATTTGGTTCAAGATCATAATCGTGATGTTTCATATTTACTAATTTTTCTGACTTCAAACTATCTCCACTTATCTTAAATAAATACAACCACATACCATCTTTCGCTTTTGCAACCTGACTTGAATCCCCACCATCACCAGCAAATAATTTTCGATCCGGTGATATATTAAAATGAATTGACCATTCATTCCGGGTTAAACCATATTTAGAATGGGTACCAGTTTCAACATTCACAGATGCAAGATAAAAAGTTTCTCCCCTTGGAATTTGAAGATCATACCAAATATTTTTACCATCGGGACTAAAGAATTCATGCCCTGCAATTTCACGATAAACATTTCGCACGTGCATCAACCTGGGTTCACCACCGTTTATATTTATTGTCCAGATTCTATCAAGTTTGTGCCAGGGTCCCTCATGACAAAACATTAATAGTTCAGGGTCTGTCGGAGAAAATTGTACATGATTAAGCCAGGCTTTTTCAGAATAAAATTTCTTAAATCCTCCTGTATTAACATTTATCGTGAAAAGAGATCGAGGTAGTTTGGCTTCATAAACACGATCAAAAAAATCTTCTTTTCTTGGAAAATTTCTAAGGATTTCTGCTTCTTCATTTGTTATTAAAGTACCTGCTAAAAGAGTTTCATCTGCATTAAGTGTAGTTATACCTCCTCTAATATCTTCAGGGAAAACATAAATTAATTTTGTATCATGATTTTCAATACCCGTTGAAAATACACTATCACCAGACTGATAAAAGACTTTTCTACTTTCTTTACCAACTATTTCTCCCCTCACTCTATCTCTGTTTGTAAGTTGGTCTATTTTTTTAGTTTTTAAATCAACAGAAAAAAGTTGGTTCCCGTCGTTTACCTTTCGATAAAAAATCATCTTTTCATTGTTGTTACTATCTGCCGGAACAAAAGGATAATTATGAAAATAAAAATTTCTGTTTGTACCTTCCCCCGGAATGACATGAACTACTTTATGTCCGGTATCCTTATCAATCCATTCTTCAGGCATCGGTTTTACTGAACCTGTGTCCAATATTTTAATTTTACTAATGTCAGTCTTCTGACACGATATACAAATCAACAAAACAAATAGCAATGAAAACAATTTCATTGTCATTCTATTCTCTAATTTTAAAACTACTCATTCAGCCAATTCTCTTTTAATTCCAACTTGTTCAAATCAAATCTGGTTGAAGTTATTTCTATAGATTCTTCATATAATTTATTTAACTCAGGTAACTGAAGTTTAGAACCTTTACGAAGGAAAACTGGAGTTTGATACGGTTGAGCATCAACTTCAATATATTTTCCCCCTTCATACTCTTTGCTGTTCCAGAGATCAACCCAGGTTTCACCGGCAGGCAAATAAACTGATTGCTTTGTTTTTCCCTCTTCCCAAATAATAGAAACTAATAAGTCATCCCCAAATTTATATGTCGTCCAATCTTTCCAGCTTTCTTTTTGATCGGGATATTCAATAAACAAAGGTCTAACGATAGGCATTCCGGTTTCGTTAGCTACTTCTGCATACTGATGAATATAATCAACAAGATCCATTCTTAGTTTGGTGTACAATCTCCAAACTGCCAGTAATTCCTGATCAAATGACGGCACATAATTCATATCCCAAAATACTCTATTATTTGTGGGACCAACTTCCATTATAGGTGAAAAGCATGCAAATCCTAACCATCGTTTAGTAACCTCGCGATTTATATCTTTCGCATATCCTCCACAATCCGATCCCCAAATTGAATATCCCATCACTGCACATCTCTGCACGGCGATAATCACCGAACGAAGTCCTTCGGGTGGGTTGCCGGTATCACCGGCCCAAAGACCACCGTATTTTGCGCTTCCCGTATATTGAGCTCTGGGAAATAAAATAAAATCATTACCAAGCAAAGGTTTTATAGCATCATAAGCAGTCTTAACATATTGTCGCGGATAGTCATTATAATTTTCGCGATAACTGGTTCCAACAGAAGTTTTTAGTCGTAGTGAATCTAAAAGTTTTTCTCCGTCAGCACGATCAAGCTTAAACCCTTTTACTCCCATTCCTGCTAATTTTGCCGGTCCATTTTCTCCCCACCATTTACATGCTTCATCATTTGTAAAATCAATTAAGACCTGACGAGAATCCCTCCATGTGTTACTCTTAAGATCATATCCTTTTTCTTCAGCAATGTCAGCCATATCACCCATAACAAAAGGAGCTATCCAAAGCATAGTTGTAATCTTTTTCGTTTCCAGCCATTTTATCATGTTTTCAAAGTTCGGCAATCGAATATAATCAATCTGATAGTCATCGAAACCTCTTACTCCTGGACCCCAGGGCCTGTCTATCCAATAAGCCGAACAAGGAATGTCGTAAGCCTGCATTAAAAGAATTTCTTCAACAATCTCAGAATTATATGGAGCGTGTACAATACTACCATCATAGTATTTCTTATTATTAAAGTGTTCATCGCGCCAACGCCATGGTCCAAAAGCCCATTTGGGTGGAACAAAAGATGGTCCCGTTTCTAATGAATGACGTTTAATCAATTCTGCAGGTCCCTTATCAGTCATAATGGAAAATGAAAATTCCGGTCCTTCGAAAGAAATTTGAACTAAATCTTTTTGCTCCTTACAAAAATCAATTACTCCCGGCCAGGTTCCATGTACAAAGATTGCATAATTACCAGATGAAATATAAAATGGAGCATAAGCTGAAACTGTTGGCTTTAATTTGACATCAACCTTTTGACCCCTCAGATTAAGTTCTTCTGTAATTCCCTTTTCCCATGATCGGTATTGAGAACCATCCACAACCCTCTCAAATATGCCGGTAAAATATTCTTCTGGATTTACTTTTGTATTTATCATCCATGCTGAGGGCTCTAATTGCGTGTTCTCAAGTCTAAATTTAAGACCTATATCATCTTCCTTTTTTTCTGTTTCCAGTACAATCGATATATCACCATTCTGCCAATTATATGATGATTTATTTGATGTTGGATGGGATATCTGCGGCTGACCTGTTACCCAATAATTCTTTCCATTTAGAATAAAACCTATTGCGCCCAGGGTATCACCAGACACAATTGAAACGTTATTCCCATAAGTATTATGAATTTGAATAGATGCAAAAGAGTTATTTCCCTGATTTAAAACAGTTATGTTTTCAGGTTGATTGCACGAGTCAATTCCAACTAATAATATTAATCCAAAAAACATCTGATTTAAAATTGAATAAAAAAATATCGGCTTCAACTTAGTATCATTCATTTTATTAAAACCATCTTCACAGGTTTATTTGAAATAGTAATTTATTTGGGAATAATTAAGAATTGAATTTGATCTGCTTTAACTAAGAGCAATTCTATTTAAATCTAAAAATGAGGTGAAAACTTTGAGATGGATTAGTTAAAAAAACGAGTTTCTCCAAAAACTTGAAGAAACTCGTTTAATTCATTCTAAATTAATATTACTTTAGTAGCATCATTTTCCTAGAATCAACAAAGTTCTTTCCACTGGCATTAGTAGCCTGTAACCTAAAGATATAAATTCCACTACTTAACTGAGAAGCATTGAAATTATATGAATGTATTCCTGCTGCTAAATTTTGCTCAGTTAGTTCAAGAACCTTTTCACCTAAGACGTTAAATATACTCACAGTAACATCTGACTGTTCAGGCAATCCAAATTTGATTGTTGTACTTGGATTGAACGGATTTGGATAGTTGTTACTTAAGTAATAATTAGCTGGAACATCAGAACTTTCGTATTCAACGTCAACAATAACTGATGTAACTCCCGATGCACTATCCCCGGGAGTATAAACCCATGTTGCATTGGTCATTGAATCCCGCAACGCTGCAATATATGTGTCCCTGTTTGCATCATAAGTGGCTTTTGCACTCGGGAACCAGTTTAAATCACCAAGCGGTAATCCATCTGTACCGGCTGCCTGCAGAGGTGTATTTGTATAGCTTAAATCCCAGGCCGGCGGCCAATTAAAAGCTTTGAGTGAACCATCAGGATTCCATTCTACAGGTGATGTGACACGCCAATCTGGCGCATTAGTTGGTTGGCTTGCCCCGGCCCAATTAGCTTCCATCCATGCAAGCATACTATCCAGGTTATTTGGAGCCACAGTAAACCCGGGATCAACCTGCCAGTAGTTCTTACCAATTGTAAAATTGTCATCAAATAGAATAGTCGAGTCAACTTCAACATTCCATAAATAACATTGATATACTTTATCAGAATCGGCCTTTGTAGGGTTCATTACATTGTTCCAACGATCAAAGAAAGCAGGATCGAGGTAAAATAAGTTATTTCCCTCATATAAAGAAAGAGAATCAAGTCTTCCACTTATATTAGCATAAGTTTCAAATGTTGTAAAGGGTGCTTCATAACCATTAGTCCTTAAAGAACGTCCTCTGAAGCTCCAGTTATAATAAATATTATTTGCCTGCAGCGCTTCATACCACTGGATTTCGTGACCGTTTACCTGCTGATTAAGAAGGGAATTATGTATCTCGTGTATTGTCGAAGTAAGAACTACGGCACCGCCATTACCAAACGTCCTGGCTCCATTAACAAGGGTATTATTTTCGAACGTTACTACTGATTGGGCATCCAAGCGGAAAGGCATACCTCCAAAAGGTGAATAGCGCCTGCGATCAGCATTTATAAAAATACAATTGGTAATAGTAATTTCGTCAGTTGGTGCTGTACTCCTGGTAGCGTGATCTGCATAGTCAGTGAATACACAATTATCCCACACAATTTTGTAACCGCCAAGATTTCGTACAAAAGATGAAATATTTGCATCATTTTGATGAAGTCCGGTTAGCAGGATATTTTTTAGTACAACACTTCCACCTGTATTCAAATTAATCATATCTCTTGGTGAGCCGTCAGATGCCGGGGTTTGGAAAAATACAGGCGGATCTGGTACATTATAGAGCCAGCCATTATCAGGACCTTCTATTACCAAATCAAAATCACAATCCAAAGATCCGTCAAAGTAGTAGTAAGTACCACTTTCTACTCTATAAAGTGAATGTGCCTGAGATCCATCTGCCAGTGTATCTGCAGCAATTTGCGCATTGACAGCCAGAGTGTTATCCAGGATCAATTCCTGAGCTGGCACAGATAAAGCTAGCGCCAGGAAAATCCCCAATGGTAGTATAAACTTTCTCATTATATACTCCTTTTTAAGTGTGTTAGAATTAGTTAATTAAAAAATTGTTCTGTTTATTATGTTACTTCTATGTCATCTATCACCTCCTGCACATTTCAAGCATGGATGGAAAATATACATAATTAATATGTATAACGAATTCCTAAGTCTGCGGCTCGCCCATAGTATTGAACCGAAGACAGTTTTTCTAAAACACTTGTATATTCACGATCCGGTCTGTTGCCAATATTGGTTATATTTAAAAACAATTGAAGTCCGGCAACCCAGGGAAGTTTTTGGTAAGCTGTAAAATCCCATCTATAATACGCAGCTGTATACGAATCAAGTTCCTCATAAGTTGGATCTGCAAGTCTTAAAACATTATCAGTGTATGAAAATGTTAACCTTGCCGAAAAACCACCAATATCATAACCCAAAGTCACGTTAAGTATATCATTGGGTTGATCGATCAGCTTACCGGTCCGGAGTGTATCTATTTGCGTAAATGTAAAAATCGGAGGAGTGCCTGTTCTCTTTGTGTAGTAATATGGATAATACGTTTCAGATTTGATATGTGTATAATTAATATTCAGGACGAATCCATTTAGGAACGACGGCAGATACCAAAAGTGGGTCTGCCAGTTCAATTCAATACCCCTTACGTAAGAGGTTTTATCCAAGTTAGTCCAGGTATGAACTTCTGTTTTGCTCCCTGCTGTGGGTAATATATACCTGTAATGGATAAGGGCAGAATTATTAGTAAAATATTCAATAGGAACAATTAAATTATCTATTTCTTTATAAAAGAACCCTGCCGTGAATAACCCGATAGAATTTTCATATACCGAAACATAAATATCATAATTTTGAGTTAATGCAGGCTTTAAATATGGATTGCCTAAACGTAATACCGGAGTAGAGGGATATGTATCAACAAACAGATATGGAGAAACAGCACGGTAATCGGGATAAATTATACTCCTGGTACTTGCTAATCGTACATCCAACCAATCTGTCGGTTTAACGCGTAACTGTATTTGTGGAAACCAGTTTTCTGATTTTGTAGAATCCCAATGTATCGTTTCACTGTCATAATAATATTCGTTCGGATCTGTTGTTGTATTTCGATTAAATACTTTTGTAGAATCTGCAGTATAATCATAATCATATTTTTCGTATCTTATTCCCGGAAAGAAAGAAACATATTTACCCAATTTCACTTCCGCACTGGCATAAAAAGCCCCGAAATTACGGGTATAATTATAATCATATCGGGATGATTCTAGTGGAGACGGTTGGTAGTAGCCATATTCCTTTGCCAATTCCTCCATATGATGCATTTTCTCAATTGAAACCAGGTTGTAGAAAATATCAGAGCTAATTCCCTCATTACCTGAAAGAAAATCGCCTACATCATAATTCGGATCATTAAATAAACCAGCTGCCAGGAAAGTAGCATCAGGAGCGATGCCAAGCTCCGGCCATACAGATTTCAAAAGGTCATTAAACGGTCCTGCAGGCCCACTCCTATCCGTATCAACTCCCAATTGGGTTTCATCATTATCTCTTGTATTGTGTATATATTTACCACCAAGCTTAAAATTACCTGAGAGAAAATCAGAAAAGGTAAAAGGTATATTAAAATTGAGAACTGCTGATAGTGCTGATTCATTAACATCCCGCATAAGAGTGGTTGTGCTTGTTGATATTTTATTTTCACTTAAAACGGTAACAGAATTCAGGAAGGTACTTACGGGTAAAGTTTTCAGGTCAGGAACTGTACTTGACAATCCCACTGTCCCGCCTGACCCCGGCCTAATGTTCATCCTTAGATCGCCGGGATTGGTTTGCTTTGTACCTGAATAGGAAAGTGAAAAATCTGTTCCGATGTTAAAAAATTCGAATTCGCCCTGAAGCGCACTGCTGTATACAGTATTAGTAAATTCTCTGTCCACTGCATAACCCCTCCAATCTAAAGCCGGTGTAAAATAATTTTGCTGTTCTATTTGATCCTGATTAAGGCTACTTATAAAATTGTTTAATATTAATGACCCATTCGAAAATTGATAATCAAAAACCAGGTTACCTCCAACTCGCTGTCTGTCAGTAACTTTATCATAAATCTCAACTCTTTCCAGGTACACCGGAATCAATCCGCCTACAGTTATTTCTTCTTCATCTGTTTCATATGTGGCAGTTAATTCATCAGAGTTTCTATTATATTTATCAAAAAAACCTGAAAGCTGAACACCTAACTTGTCATCAAAATAACGATTACTCAGCAGACCTGATAGTCGGTAATTGCCATAGGGATTTGTATTATCTAAAGATGCATATCCACCTTGCGCCGAAAATTTATAAAATTCTTGTTGGGCTTTACCTATTTTAAGGTTAACCGTTCCACCCACGGCATCAGCGTCCATATCAGCGGTCAATGCTTTGGTAACTTCAATACCGGAAAGTATTTCGGGTGCAATCGAGTTCAGATCAACACTACGATCATCACGATCAGTAGATTGCATCCGAACTCCATTCACCATCATTACATTATATTGAGGTGATAGTCCCCGGATAGTTACCTTTTGCCCTTCGCCACTACTTCTGATTAATGATATCCCGGGCAATCGTGCAACAGATTCTGCTACGTTAACATCCGGGATCTCCTGAATTTGTTCAGACGACACACCATTTTTAATGGTATTTGAAGATAATTGCTGGTTAATGGCTTCAATTTGTCCACTAGCCTGGGAAGTTACCAACACTTCTTCACCTTCTATGGTAACATATTCAAGTTCAATGTTTACTTGCAAAGTTTTTCCGGATTCTACGGTAACAGGTATCTTCGTTTCTTTATAACCTATATATTTAATTACCATATTATAATCACCGGGCGTAACTTGACGGATGATAAAACCCCCCTCCAATGTTGAAGCTGCACCTAAAGTTGTTCCCTCCAATAAAACATTTGCTCCGGGTAGAGGATCCCCGGAAAGTTTATCCAACACTGTACCCGTAATTTTACCGGACTCTTGTGCTTTAACAATACTAAAGCTCAAAACAAACGAGAGTATAAAAATATATTTGGAAATTGTATTTAGCTCAAAAAAATAATTGTAGATTTTTTGCATACTTTTAATTCCATTTATGTTTAAGAATAACCATTTGAGTTTAATAATAATTTATGTCTTAGCTGGATTATCTTCAACATCTAAAGTCAAGAGAGAAAATTCTATACATAATTATAAATTTATACGAAAACGTTTGAGTACCCCGATTAAATTATCATAATTTAAATGTAATGTCAAGTTATTTTAATTAGAGTGCAATAATAATTGATATCTTCATCCCTGCCAAGAAAAATCTCAAATAGTAAAAGTGTTTTAATATTCTTCTAAATTAAAATCCCGAATCTAAATTAATTTGATTCTCAAGTGCTTTGAATAACTCATTTCTATCTTTAGGGTAATCTTTCACAACATTTTTTGTTTCGTTCGGATCATTTTTAAGAT